>CAKMZU010000025.1 GCA_929200485.1 uncultured Gammaproteobacteria bacterium
GTTTTTAACTGCTTTTCGATTTCTCGTCCTGTCGTTTCTATTGAGGATAGATCAGGCCCTGAGATTTTTAATCCTAACGGGGTTTTGATGCCTGTGCTTAGCATGTCAATTCGCCCTTTGATGGGCATAACCCAGGCGTTAGTTACGCTGGGTATGGTAACTTTTTGATTCAATTCAGCTTTTAATTTCTCAGGTGTTAATCCAACTCGCCATTCACTTTTGGGCTTTAATTGTACAAAACTTTCAATCATGGTCAGAGGTGCAATGTCAGTGGCAGTATCGGCTCGGCCAACTTTGCCAAAAACATGATCGACTTCTGGCACTTGCTTGATACTGCGGTGCGCTTTTTGTAATACCTCGCGTGCCTTCTCAATGGAAATACCTGTAGCCGTTGTTGGCATATACATCCAGTCACCTTCATCCAACGGCGGCATGAATTCTTCATGTAATTCAGAGGCAGGTTTAAGGCTGATTAATAGCAGTAGAGCGAATGCTGTTAATGTTTTTTTTGGGTTTTTAAATACCCAGCCCAAGATCGATAGATATATCATTGCTGTTTTGGAACTTTTCTCTTTGGCAGGTTTAACTTTTCTTAAGAAAAACCCCATAAGAACCGGTACCAAGGTGATTGATAACAAGGCTGCGGCCAACATGGCAGAGGTTTTAGTATGTGCTAAGGGTGTGAATAAACGACTTATTTCCCCCTCTAATATAAAAACCGGTAAAAAACTCAGGGTAATAATCAGCAAGCTAAAAAAAACGGCTGGTCCAGTTTTCGTTGATGCCTCTTTAATGATTTGCCAGTGAGGTTTAGTCCCTTGCTCTTTTTGTACTGAGCGATAAGCCTGTTCGACCATGACAATCGCACCATCGACCATGGTGCCAATGGCAATGGCGATACCACCTAGAGAGAGGATGTTGGCATTGATATCTTGAAAGCGCATTAAGCAAAAGGCTATCAAAATGCCAATGGGTAAAGATACGATGGCAACGAAAGCAGATGAAAGGCTACCTAAAAATAATAAACAGACTAACCCAATAATGACCCATTCGAGGGTGAGGGTTTGCCATAAGTTATCGATCGCGCGGTTGATAAGTTTTGAGCGATCATAGATTTCAACAATCTCTACCCCTTTAGGTATTCGTTTTTTTAATTGCCCAAGCTTTTGTTTAACACTCTCAATCGTCTGGTTGGCATTTTCGCCATAGCGCATGACGATAATGCCACCGGTGGCTTCACCTTGACCATTGAGATCGGCTACCTGGCGCCTCAGTGCTGGTTCATACTGAATATCCGCGACTTCGCTCAGTAAGAGTGGATTACCATTTGACAGAAGCGTCAATGAGATCGTCTCTAAATCTTCAGGTGTTTTAAGATAGCCGTCACTGAAAACGCGATATTCTGCTTCACTCATTTCTATTACTGATGCGCCGACCGATTGATTGGCTGCTATAATCGCGGTTTTTACTTGCTGAACAGAAAGGTTATAGGCTCGGAGTTTTTGTGGATTTAATCGAACGGCAATTTCTTTCTCCATACCGCCTATCGTGGCAACTTCTGCAACCTCGGGTAATGACTGCAGCTCGAATTGAAGGAACCAATCCTGAAGTTCTCGCAGATCGGATAAATCATGTTTACCGGTTTTATCGATGAGTGCATAAATATACACCCAGCCTACACCTGTTGCATCTGGCCCGAGTGTCGGGGTCACGCCTTCAGGCAGTTTATCTGATGCTTGATTTAAGTATTCAAGGACACGTGACCTTGCCCAGTAAAGGTCAGTGTCATCATCAAACAAAACATAAAGATAGCTGTCGCCGAATAATGAAAACCCGCGAACGGTTTTTGCCTTTGGTACAGACATTAACGCAGTGGTTAATGGGCGGGTTACCTGATCTTCAACAATTTGTGGTGGCTGGCCAGGGTAGGGAGCTTTAACAATCACCTGAACATCAGATAAATCGGGTATGGCATCTACGGGTGTTTGTTTAATCGAATACACACCTAGCATGCTGATAGCCAAAGTAATAATCAACACAATATATCGGTGTTTGATAGAGGTCTTGATGAGTGAATGAATCATGCGCGTCCTCCGTTAGTGGTTGTGCAAATGATGATTGTGAGTCGAATGACGTCTATTTGAGTCAGATTCAGGGTCAATCTCTGAGCTTAATCGCTCAATGGCCGAATCGATATTCGCGGTGGTATCCAGCAAAAATTGAGAATGTGTAACGATTGTCTGGCCTTCAGATAACCCCTGAATCACTTGAGTTAAGCCATTAGCAGAGCGACCGGTGATGATGGCTTGAGCCTTAAATAGCCCTTCACCTAATGCAAGGATGACTCGCTCTTTTTGTTCGGTTTTGATGACTGATTGAGTCGGGACAAGCAAGGTGTTATTGAGCGGCTGGAGTTTTATGCTAATCATTGCCAGCATATTGGGTTTAAGTAAAAAACCCGTGTTTTTTAACCGTATTCTGGCTTTGATTCGATGATTTGAGAGTTGAGGATCAATAAAATCAATCACGCCTTTAAATGTTCGGTTAGGAATTGCTTCAATCGTCATTGAGACGGTTAACCCAGTTTTTATTTGATGAACATGACTTTCAAGAATGTCGGCCATGACCCAAATTTCATCCATTGAGACGGTAGAAAATAACGGTTTATCAGGGG
Organism: uncultured Gammaproteobacteria bacterium; assembly: GCA_929200485.1. GTDB lineage: Bacteria > Pseudomonadota > Gammaproteobacteria > Pseudomonadales > DT-91 > CAKMZU01. Next base: position 2,675 of record CAKMZU010000025.1, read on the forward strand.
TCACGTACATGCCTTCATTGATAGGCAGATCCAATAAAATCCCTGAGTACTCCGCTCGAGTGAGAATGTTTTGTTGGATTTTTCTTGTCGTTTTAAGCGCTTTGATAAAATCCGTTTGTACTTGGAAAGCACGCAGTCGACTCTCTGCTGCTATTATGAGTGGGATGTTTTTTTGGTTTAACGCCAGAATAAATTCTGCTTGTGCATTGACTAGCTCGGGTGAGTAGAGGGCATAAAGTGGCTGGCCCTTCTTTATCGTCTCCCCTTGGGTTTTTACATGGAGCTGTTTAATCCAGCCTGCGATTCTTGGATGGTGATGACGAACGCTGTCTTGATTCCATCGAGTATATCCAAAGGTTTTAATAGTGGTTTGAAGTTGCCCAAAAGCCACTGGGTGGGTTTTGACTCCAAAACTCATGAGTATATCGTTTGATACCTTAATTGAGCCTTCCGTCTGAGCATCATCATAGACAGGGATTAAGTCCATGCCCATGGGTGATTTACCAGGCGCATCACGCCGATAATGACTATCCATTGGAGCGACCCAATAGAGTGGCTCGCGTGGTTTTGCTGTATTGGCCTTTGCAATCGGTAGACTAGAAAAAAGGCTTTCCCAGTGGCTTTCCTCCCATCTACCAAGGATAAAACCCATAAACAGGCACAAGCCAAGCATAAGACTACGCTTAAGAAATTGCTGATTCATTTTATTACACTCAAAATTGCCACTTAATCTGCAGCGTGAAAATTTATGGTTTTTTTGGGATGAGTGTTAAACGATGGGTGGGCGAAAAAGATTATCGAGAGGCGATTGAAGTGCAACATCACTAATGGGTGTTGCTGGGCAATGTGTGGGAAATCTTAGTGTTGGCTCAGGTAACGATGGCAAAATTACGGATGTCATGTGCTGGCAGTCACAGCTGATGTCATCGCAACAGAGGGTTTTCTCTTGTTCGGCATCTGCCACTTTCAGCACTTGAGAGGAATCAGTCATTGAATGACAAGGAGGAGAGGTATCAACCCGCTCGGAAGCTGCTTCTGTTTGTGGGTTGTTTTGCATGTCAGTCATCCACCCAAAAGCGGGTTGCCACAGTGTACTTGCAACAAACCAAATCAAGAACCAACGGATGATGGACTTTTTCAAAAGCATTTATCTATTTTCGGTTTATAAAAGGTTTTGTCAATGACCCGAGTCTCAGCGTACAAGATTTGTTTGGTAAGTTTATCTGAAGCATCGCAGTTAAAAATTGATTGAGAAGTCAGCGGTTGCAGAACTCCCTTTCTTATCATCAGCAACAATATTTATAGAGGCGCGGGTTCTTTCTATATTGACAGTCCCAGAAATTTCGGCTGTTACATCAGTATCTTCTGGACCCTTTTCATCTTCTAAAATCAAAAATGAAGCGGAATGCTCAATGGATTGAATATCCGTATAAAACAGACTGATAAAGGTGGGGAAAATTTTCGGTGCATCTGATCTCAAGGTGCTAATAAATAATTCATTACCGTCAGAGTCAACACCCTGCACATCAAGTGTCGTGCTTGTTATTATCCTGTCCTCGCCATTAATGGTGAAATTGACGAGTTTTTTTTCATTGTATATATAGTAGTTCGTTGTTTTAGTAATACTAAAGCAGTTGATTGAAAATTCGGATGGCACTGAAATCAACGATGTATTTTCAGCGGTTAATTCGCTTACATTAATGACTTCCTCGTCTTTGCTTTCAAAACTTGAAGATGTGGTGATCTTTTCTGCTTTGATGTTTTCGTAGGATTCATATGAACCTTCAGTAAAATGATTGATGCCTGTTGCTGTCTGATCATTGATGAAATCGAATGTGAAGGTAACGTTATTACCAACGCCATTTAGCCTTGTGTCATTAATGCTATCCGATAACAGAGTAAATCCGGGATCATCCGGGTAACCAAAAATATCAAAGCTATCACAGGAGTCAAAAGCCAAGGTATTGCTATCAATCTTTTTTATGAGAACTAGCTTTTGTGCATTAAATTCAGTGCTTTTCTCTCCGGTTTCGGTTGATTCACCATTGCTTGTAAATAGCCAGACGCCAGTATATTTATCAAGATCAGATTGTTGGCCGTTTTCTTTGGTGTTAGCGCTATTGGCATACTTTTTAGAGATTAGCGTGGTTTGTTCTGGTGTAGTGTCAGAATTTGCATTGTTTGCTTTTTCTCCTGTGGTGCAGTTGGCTAATTGTATCAGTGCTAATATGAATAGCTTCTGACAGAGTACTAATTTTAATCTTTTCATTGATGCTATGTTCCGTGAGCATTCAGATTAAAAATAGCCAATATCAATAGACAGGCAAATTGTTGAGTAAAAAAGGTTTATAAAAATTTTTATGTCGCAGGACATGTAAATTATTTTTTATGATTGAGAGCAGTATGGGGCGTGTTGTATTTTTTAGGTTGATAAAGAATCAGAAATTAAGCAATATTTTAATTTAAAACCCAAATTTGTATATTATTTGCTTTCTCTATCTGATCAAAAATCTAACGCATATGTGGCATACAACCCCTCCTGTGAACGGTATTATCTGGATGGCACCGCAAAAAAAATTGTCCATGATGGTAATCTTAAAGAGTCATTGTTGGATGCGTTTAAGCGTTATAACTCGTATCTTCTTGCTATCGAAAAATACAAAGAAGATGGATCAATCAATGTGCTTGACAGTCAAAGAAAGGATAAACTTGCTGCAATATTGCAGCGGATGAACTAACAGCTAACCCAAGGAGTATAAGGTTGTTCCCCCCTGTTGACATAACAATGTCTTTTTCTTGGCAAAACAATCCTTATAAGCAAAATGGCTCCTATAGAAATAATGGCAGTTCCAGGAAAGTTAACTTAAATAGCGATATTGATTGCCATCTCGAAAATAATAATCAATGTCGGTAGAAATAAAAATTTTTGATATGCTGGTTCAACCCATTCAAATAGATAATTTTTTGAAAGCACTTCTTTGTCATTTTTGGTCTAAAAAGAGTGTTTTTCTTTAACCTTACCTGTTCAATGTTTAAATTTACTCTATTTTTTTCTCGATTAGTTGTTGCTACCCTGTTTTTTGCGATAATAAAAATGATGGGTTTTTAGACACGATTGTTGATCGGCTGGCCTCAAAATACTACCAAAAACTGTTTAATAACGAGTTCATTAAAATATACCCGATACTTATTCAGCATGCTTCAAAAGACGACCCTCCGACCATCCAGTCAATGCAATCTATCCTATGCATTTCTCGTAAAAAAAATGAGAGTGAAGAGGCAACACATCCTAAACTTTTATTGCTTAAACTTAGCGAGTCATTGGGCGCTTTTGACGGTTCTGTCATCAGTGAGGTGCAATTGCTTGGGCAGGAAAAAGCAATTACGTCCAATGAAGAAATAAAAAAGTTAACGCATACAGATTTTGAAAATTTATTGAGTGTCTTGTTTCTTGAGGCTTGCCAAGTAAATAAGGTTCTTAATGAAAATTCGCAGGAGATAGATGGTGTTCTTTTGCCGGCAGCCTTAATTGATATCCTGCAACATCCCAATGAAAATTTTCAACTTTTTACGCGTTCTGATATTTCTACTTCATTGAATCGGATCAGAGAGAAATTAGCGAGCCGTGGGATATGAAAGAGAATGGCCTGCCTGCCTGTATTGTTTGTCAGGTTTACTGGCAATAAAAAACCCGCACAAGGCGGGTAAACTTACTTAGTATTACACTGGAAGCAGGTTTTACCAGCTAAGGGCACCACCTGTCTGATATTCGATAACACGTGTTTCAAAGAAGTTCTTCTCTTTGCGCAGATCCATAATCTCACTCATCCAGGGGAATGGATTAGAGACATTGCTAAACTGCTCAGGCAGACCGATTTGCGTTAAGCGGCGATTGGCGATGAACTTCAAATACTCTTCCATCATGTTCGAATTCATGCCTAAAATACCGCGTGGCATGCTTTCTTTAGCGAATTGAATTTCAAGCGCTGTACCTTCGAGAATCATTTGAGTGACTTCTTCCTGGAATTCAGCCGTCCAAAGATTCGGGTTTTCCAATTTGATTTGATTGATGACATCAATACCAAAATTTAAGTGCATCGATTCATCGCGCAAAATATATTGGAATTGTTCAGAAACCCCAGTCATTTTATTGCGTCGACCCATGGATAAAATTTGGCAGAAACCGCAGTAGAAGAAAATCCCCTCAGTGACAACATAAAATGCAATCAGGTTTTTTAACAGAATACGATCAGTTTCTTCAGTGCCAGTGGTAAAGGTTGGATCAGATATTTCTTTGGTATGTTTTAGGCTCCAAGCCGCTTTTTGAGCAACAGATGGTACTTCGCGATACATGTTAAAGACTTCGCCTTCATCCATAGCTAGCGATTCCACACAATACTGATATGCATGAGTATGAATCGCTTCTTCAAAGGCTTGGCGCAAGATGTATTGGCGGCACTCAGGGTTGGTAATCACACGATAAATTGCAAGTACCAGGTTGTTTGCTACCAGTGAATCTGCTGTTGAGAAATAGCCAAGGCTTCTCATGACCAAACGACGCTCATCTTCAGTTAAGCCATCAGCACTTTTCCAAAGTGCAACGTCTGCCGTCATGTTGATTTCCTGCGGCATCCAGTGGTTAGCGCAGCCATCAAGATATTTTTGCCAGGCCCAGTCATATTTAAACGGGACTAACTGGTTTAAATCCGCTCGGCAGTTGATCATGGCTTTTTCATCAACCTGAACACGTTTGGCGCCCATTTCAAGTTCTTCTAAACCGGGTGCAACATCTAACTTCTTTAATGACGCTTGGGCTTTTTCCAACGCTGCATCTTCAGAGGCTTTAGAAGAAATGTCTGCGTTGTCTTTCAGCGCAGTTTCCACCGGCTTTACAACATTCGCTGCTTGAGGCTGTGCCGCTGATTTAGCCGGTGTTGCAGGCTGCTGCGGTGCTTTTTTTGGTGTTGATGGCTCTTGCGAATCATCATAGTCGTCCCAGCTCAGCATGTTGTCTCCTTATTCGTTCGAGAGGGTTAATTGTTAGGATTTAAGACAAACGTCTTTAACCACTTGTTCAGCCGCCGAGGCGGCTAATGCCTTCTTATTGACAAGCCTCACAGTCAGGGTCGTCAATGGAGCAGGCTAAAGGTACTGGTGCTGCTTGTGGCTCGGCAGGCTCTTCCGTTTGACTGCTAACCGCATTCAGTGCACCGGTATTGACTGTTGATTTTTCAGTCGTTGTCGCTGATAGCGCACGGAGGTAATAAGTCGTTTTAAGACCTCGATACCAAGCCATGCGATAGGTTATATCCAGCTTGCGGCCATTGGCTTCATTGATATAAAGGTTTAGTGATTGGGCTTGGTCAATCCATTTCTGACGACGTGACGCTGCATCCACTAACCAGCGAGGCTCAACCTCAAAGGCGGTTGCATAACGCTGCTTAATTTCAGCAGGAATACGCTCAATAGTCTGTAAGCTCCCTTCGTAGTATTTTAAGTCATGAATCATGACGTTATCCCAAAGACCCAACGCTTTAAGATCTTTCACTAGATAAGGGTTAACAATCGTGAATTCACCCGAGAGGTTGGATTTTACATACAGGTTCTGGTAAGTCGGCTCAATGGATTGAGAAACACCAGTGATATTCGCAATGGTTGCTGTTGGGGCAATGGCCATCACATTGGAGTTACGCATGCCGTTTGCTTTGATTTTCTTACGAATTTTTGCCCAGTCCAGTTTGCTGCTTTGATCCACCTCGATAAAGTCACTGCCACGTTCATCAATCAGGCGTTTTACTGAGTCGATTGGCAAAATATCCTGTGACCATAACGAGCCTTTGTAGGTTGAGTATGCACCACGTTCTTTCGCAAGGTCACTACTTGCTTCGATTGCATAGTAAGAGATTGCTTCCATGGACTCATCAGCAAAAGCAACGGCTTCATCAGAACTGTAGGATATGCCCAACTGGTACAGTGCATCCTGGAATCCCATCAATCCCAAGCCAATTGGACGATGTTTCAGATTAGAGTTTCGTGCCTGTTCAATTGCGTAGTAGTTAATGTCAACAACGTTATCGAGCATGCGAATCGCTGTTTTCACAGTCTTTTGTAATTTCTCAATATTCAGTTTGCCGTCCTCGATATGTTGCGCGAGGTTAACTGAGCCAAGGTTGCATACCGCGACTTCGTCATCGCTGGTGTTTAGCGTGATTTCAGTACACAGGTTTGATGAGTGAACGACACCGACGTGTTGCTGTGGTGAACGAATGTTACAAGGGTCTTTAAAGGTGATCCAGGGGTGGCCTGTTTCAAATAACATGCCTAACATTTTACGCCATAGTTCTTGGGCTGGAAGTCGCTTAAAGAGTTTTAGTTCACCTGTGCGGGTTTTTTCTTCATAGGCTTCATAGGCTTTTTTAAATGCCTTACCGTAAAGATCATGCAGGTCAGGTGTGTCATTCGGCGAGAATAGTGTCCATTCACCATCTTCAAAAACACGCTGCATAAATAAGTCCGGAACCCAGTTAGCACTGTTCATGTCGTGGGTACGACGGCGATCGTCACCGGTATTTTTACGCAGCTCTAAAAATTCTTCGATGTCTAAATGCCATGTTTCAAGATAAGCACAGACAGCGCCTTTACGTTTGCCGCCCTGATTAACAGCAACCGCTGTGTCATTAACCACTTTAAGGAAAGGTACAACACCTTGTGATTTGCCGTTCGTGCCCTTGATGCTTGCACCTAATGCACGGACAGGTGTCCAGTCATTACCCAGGCCGCCAGCCCATTTTGATAACATGGCGTTATCTTGAATTGCGCCATAAATGCCAAACAAATCATCCGGTACCGTTGAGAGATAGCAGGAGGATAATTGAGGACGTAAAGTACCGGAGTTAAATAGCGTCGGTGTGGAACTCATGTAGTCGAACGAGCTTAGCAAGCGATAGAATTCGATCGCTTTTTCGTTCTTTTGCTTCTCTTGAACTGCTAAACCCATGGCAACACGCATGTAGAAAATCTGTGGTAATTCAAAACGTACTTCGTCTGAATGCAAAAAGTATCGATCGTAAAGGGTCTGTAAACCAAGATAAGTAAACTGATAGTCACGTTCAGGTAAGATCGCTGCGCCAAGCTTTTTCAGATCAAAACCCTTTAAATCTTCAGATAAAAGACTTAATTCGATGCCCTTGTCGATGTAGGCTGCGAAGGCTTTTTTATAAAGTTCGCTCATATCAGCCTGTGTGGCTGATTTGGCAACATTCAAAAACTGAAGTGCTTCACGGCGCAGGCTGTCCAATAAAAGCCGAGCGGTCACGTAGGTGTAGTTTGGCTCCTGCTCAATCAGTGTACGTGCCGTCATCACTAAAGACGTGCTAAGGTCATTGATGGAAACGCCACTGTATAAGTTTTTAAGTGCTTCATCAGTAATCGCCCTGGCATCTACATCGGTTAAATCTGTACAGGCTTCAACAACAATTTGTTCGAATCGGGCGATATCGAGCGGTTCTTGTTCGCCATTTTCTAAAACCACCATAATACTTGGGTGGGGTTGAGAGGCACCGACAGTATTATCGTGCTCTGCGCGTTTTTTTGCCTGTTCGGCGCGATAAAGTACATATGCTTGAGCGGTTTTATGTTCGCCACTGCGCATCAAGGCCAATTCAACCTGATCTTGTATGTCTTCAATATGAATGGTGCCGCCGGAAGGCATGCGTCGTTTAAAGGTCGCACTGACTTGTATCGTCAATTGTTCAACAGTTTCACGAATTCGGGAAGACAAGGAGGCCTTATCACCCTCAACGGCAAGAAACGCTTTAGTGATAGCAACACTGATCTTGTCATCGGTATAGCCGACAACATTGCCATTTCGCTTGATAACACGAATTTGTCCTGGTGTGGTCAGGTTGACCTTGGGCGACACACCGTCTTGCGATGTGCTGGTTTGTGACGAACTGGCGTCTGCCTCTGCCTTTTCATTGCTGGCAGTCTCGTTGTTGGCAGTTGACGTCTGCATGAGTATTTTCCCTGTATGTTTATTCAGTTTTGAGTTTTTTCGGGAACAAGCAACCTCTGGCAGGAATGCCAAGCATTCCATCAGGGTTTAAGTCTTGCAAAATACGCGTTAAATCGACCGAGTTTACCTTGAGAGGTCATTTACATCTAAGTAAATACTGGTTCGATTCCAACCCCCCACATGGTTGCTCAGAATCCAGCTGGTCTATTTAAAGAGCGCCTTTAAATAGGCCGTTTATTCGCAGAAAAATTCCCAATATTCTGCGATAACTCTGAAAGCTTTATGCTCGAACGCTGTACTTAGATGCCCTCTTTAGGGCTAAAATAGATTTTGCTGTTCCACAACATATTGTGGTTATTGGTTACTGATATACAAGATAATGCGGTTTCAAAGCTTTTTCAACCCTAATAAGCTGGTGATGAACTTTGGATAACTTGTGTAATTATCCACAAGTTACGGGTGTTAAAGCCTATAAACCCTTTAAAAACAACAAGATGAGTGTAAAAAAGCTGGGGATAACTTAGTCAAAAAAAAGCTAAAATTTTTTTTCATTTTTTTTGAGTTTTTATTGCTTAACACAATATCTAGTGTTTTCAATATAAAAAAAAACAATATGTACTTATTTTTCAGCCGAAAGCCGAGTCTTATGCAAGATGCCTAATAAGAGTATTTCCAAAAGTAATAAGCCTCGATGAATAATCAAATGACTTCAAAGAGAACTCATCGCTTTATTCAGGGTCTTAACAAAGGAGTACCTAAGGTGAATTGACTATGTTTTTTAGGCCATTGGTTATACTTTTTGCATTTCTTGTATTGCCGGCATTCAGTTTTTGGAGCGGGGTTGATTATGCACAAAACGCAAGCTTGCAAAAATCAACGGGTGAAGACTTTATCAAGTATTTAGGGTCGAAAATAGACGCCAAAGCGATTAAAGAGTTGTTAGTGATTGGTGTAGGCACAGGGCAGAACCTGCCACTTTTATTGGAGGTATTCCCCAATGCGGTAATTCAAGGCGATGAGCCATCACAAAGTATGGCAAGTTGTACACAATCTCTATATGCCGATAATCCAAGAGTGAAGATTGATGTTCGTGCGGCGCAAGATATACAGGCCAAGGATTCATATAATATGGTTTTTAGCAGTTATGTTCTCCATTGGATATCTAGGGAGGATATAACGAAGGTTTTTAGTCTTGTGAATAGTAGCCTGAAACCCCAGGGTATTTTTGTTTCCAAGTTTGCTAACAATAATATGATACCCGATATTTATAATCGATTTGCTACGATTGGTGCGAAGCAGAAATATAAAGCAGCACTTGCTGATTTTGTTTCTCCTATGAGTCACCATGACTTAACCTTTATAGTTGAACAGTTAACATCAAACGGATTCCTTATTCAGGAAATCCATTTTCGTCGCGATCCATATATTTTTGATGACCGAGACAGTTTTGCTCGCGCGCTAAAGCAATGGTTACCTCGTTATATTCATATTAAAAAAACCGCTCCCGATCTGGCTGATGCTTATATTGAAGAATATATCGATGAGTTTCTTGTAGATTCGATGCAAGAAAGTGGCGGTAAGGTCATTACTACAGTGCCGATTATTGAATTTATTGCAACTAAACGGTAAGTCTCTTGATCAAGTGGGAAAACACCATGAGAAAAGGGTTGTTTGTTTATTTAATGATTGCCGCTTTGTCTTTTCTCTGTTGGTCAGCACTTTCGTCGGTGTCAGAAAATCTAGGAAAAGATTTTTGTCAATTTGAATTAGGTAGGCTAATTAACCAGGAGGAAGTAAAAAGTGTATTGCTTCAGGGATATGGGCTGGCACCAGCTGTTAGGCTCTTGTCAGAAAATTTCCCAAATGCAGAATTATCCATGTTTTCTTCAAGTTCGGTTTTGGCAGATAAGTTGGCAAAAAAATACCGGCACAATCCTCAAGTGGCTGTCTTTCATAAAACTCTTAGTGATAGCTACCCTGAGGATCAGTTTGATTTGGCCATGAGCAATTATGTGCTTCAGTGGTTGCCAGAGGCTGTGGTTAATGACTATTTCAAAGAAATTTATAAGACATTAAAGCCGAGTGGGATTTTTATTGCCAAGACAATGGACTTTCGCTTGGTGCCTGAGTTTTTACAGGTGGTGTTAGAAACGCAACAACAATCTAAGTACAGTAATAGATTAAATGGCTTCACCTCAAGAATTGAGGGTCATAGCCTGGATGCCTATATCCGATTACTGCTGGCAGCAGGTTTTACTGTTCAAAAGGTGACTTATAAGCGAACCACATTAACCTTTGATAGTCGTGACGCGTTATCTGTTTATCTGAAAGCCTACGTTTCTTCCTATCAACACATTGCGCAACAAGATCCAGTGTTAGCAGAAGAATATATGAATGAGATTATTGATAGATCGCTTGAAATATCTGGCCAGAGAGGTCAGTCAACAATTTATGTTCCCTTCCCATTAGTTTTTATGATCGCAACGAAGTAAGTTATTCCAGCCTAGGGGGAATCTGGCATGGAGTTTAAAGATTACTATCAGATTTTAGGTGTGGATGCCGATGCGGATGATAAAACCATCAAATCGGCGTATCGTCGATTAGCAAGAAAATATCACCCGGATATTAATAAAGCCAAGGATGCCGAAGACAAATTTAAAGAGGTGGCAGAGGCTTACGATGTATTAAAGGATAAAGAAAAGCGAGCCGAATACGATCAAATTAGGCAGTATGGCCATAGCGGTCAGTTTGAGCCACCCCCGGATTGGCATACCGAATCGAACTTTTATCGACATTCGGGTGATGACAGAGATTTTTCAGATTTCTTTGAATCTATTTTTGGCGGTGGTCGAGGAGGATTTCGTCAGGAACCACGTCAGCGCAAGGGGCCGGATAGTGAAACGGAGTTAGCCGTTTTTTTGGAGGATTTGGTTAGCGATCATCCGAAAACAGTTCAATTCAGTTTTCCCGGTATGAATGCTCAAGGGCAGCGGGAGAATATGTCGAAAACCTTAGAGGTCAAGATCCCTCATGGAATCCAGGATGGTGAGAAGATACGCCTTAAAGGTCAAGGTGCCCCGGGGGTTAACGGCGGAGAAAATGGAGACATTTATTTAACGATTAAATTTGTTCCGCATCCAGTGTTTGATATTGAAAAGGGTCAGTTACTTTTGATTGTACCCTTGCTACCTCATGAAGCGGCGCTTGGCACTAAAGTCATCGTACCTACATTAACGGATAAAGTGCAGTTGAGTATACCGCCTAATACCCAGGCGGGCAGCAAGCTCCGATTAAAATCAAAAGGGTTGCCAATGAAAACAGGTCAAGGTGATTTATTGGCAGTGATTCGTATCGTTATGCCGAGCATAGAGACTCCCCAAGATAAGGCGTTATGGCAAAAATTAGCCGATAGTATTCATGAAAACCCACGCAATGAATGGGGTTAAGCAATGATAAGCCTAACAGAAGTATGTCGAATAACCATTAGCCCAGAAGATGATATTCTTTTGCTTGTTGAAGAGGGTATCGTCACACCTGAAAAGCACTTACAAGGGAAGCTGGAATTCCAGGATCAGGATTTGGTATTGATAAAAAAAGCCTGTCGATTACATAGAGAATTAAAATTGGATTGGCATGCGGTTGCCTTGATGATGGAGTTACTCGAGCAAAGGGATCGCTTAACCAGTGAAAATCGAGCACTTAAAATTCGCTTGGAGCGTTTTATCTGAGAGAGAAGATTCATCAATACTGATTTTTTTATTGGAGTGTCTCAGTAGGATCTGAGGCCTATCAAATAATTGTTAGTCATCTCTGAAAAAAACAAGTTGGTTAAATTGTAGGCGTAACCTAAATTCTTCTCAACTATCATGTTTATCGCTGATTTAGTTCGCTAACGCTCACTCAAAATGCTGAGGTGGATCGAGAGTTCTACATTGGTAGCTCTGTGAAGCTAATTTTAACACGGTTTAATGGACAGGGTAGACGATTAGCGTTCTGTCGTCAGCCTGAGTATCTTCCCAGGTTTTGCTCTGTAGCAGTTTTTTAAGATTCTTATCAGATTTTAAAACTTCTGGATTATTAATCAAGCTTTGAGAAAAATCGGTAATAAAGCCCATTAGATTGTTTTTTTTAGGTGAATATATCCATTCGTCACACGTCCCATCAGTCCCCATGACTACGGCCAGAATGTCTTTTTTTGGGAACTGGTAAATGTTAGGGAGTGGTTCCATACTAGGCACTGAATTTACCCAAGGTGAAAAGTTTCTTGAAAGCTGAAGATATTCTTTTATAGGTGGAAAGTAAAAAGCATTCATATTCTCTGAATAATCTACTCCTATCTTTTTCAGTCGTTCACGCTCATCATTATTATCTTTAGAGTGGGGTACATTAATCAGAACGTCCCCGTTTCTTTTGATGACATAAATAGGTGAACTGCCAACATTCCATACAAAAATATTGGGGTTATTTTTTGCATCTAATAGAGCTGACAGTGTTGATCCACCCTCACCGTATTGATCACTAGACTCTTTGATATGAGTTTCGGCAATCTCACAGCTGCTCTTTATCGATGTGTTTATTTCTTCATCACTGATCGGACTGTATTGCCGGCCAAAACATTGCCATATACCGCTTAGTGGAGGTTGCAAGATGGTTTTTTCAATCTGCTTGAAGATAGACTTTTTATTCTTAGTTGATGATAGAAAGTTAGCATATTCATCTGTTCTATGCCCGTCAGCAACTAAACATAAGTTAAAGGCTTTGGAAGTAAAAACCGTTTTACGGTCCTGATCTGATCGACATTGAACGATCGCAGATCGAGGAGTTGGATGTTTCTTAATTACCTTTGACAAGGGGTTAAGTATTTCATCAGGAAGAGTGCAGACATAATCCATCGGATCATTGGCTCCACTGTGAATTTGAGCAACCATTGCCCAGAATAAAAACAGTTTTATAAGATATTTTTTTATCAAATTTGCACCTGTTGAAATAGATAAATCAGTAAAGAAATAAATAACGCAGGTATTAAGAGAGCACTTTTATTGAATGGTTCAATGGCTGTTAGTGGCAGGGTATATTTCAATTGACTAGCTCACTAGCCAATTGAAAGAAAGTCGATTTAAGATGTTATAAAAAAGATCAATTCGATTGAGTAAGAAGAAATTCAATCAGTGCTTTTTGTGCGTGCAGGCGATTTTCAGCTTCGTCCCAAACCACAGATTTCGCATGTTCGAGTAGATTTTCACTGATTTCTTCACCCCTGTGAGCCGGAAGGCAGTGCATGAATAGGGCATCGTCTTTCGTTAAGCCCAATAAAGCTTCATTAACTTGATAATCGGCAAAGGCTTTTTCGCGCTTAGCTTGTTCCTCTTCTTGCCCCATGGATGCCCAAACATCAGTCACGACAAGGTCGGCGTCTTTTGCTGCCTCGGTTGCCGATCTGAGCACCGTGACATGCGCTGAGAGTTGATCAAGTAACTGTTTATTTGGCTCATACCCTTCAGGGCAGGCAATGACCAGTTGGAAATCAAATTGCTTTGCAGCATTCATGTAGGATTGACACATATTATTCCCATCACCCACCCAAACGACTTTTTTGCCTTTTATCGAGCCACGATATTCTTGGTAGGTCTGCATGTCTGCCAATAATTGACAGGGGTGGTAGCTATCAGTAAGCGCATTGATAACGGGGACAGATGAAAATTCAGCCAGCTTTTCTAAACGTTCATGACCGAAAGTTCTCACCATAATGATATCCAACATTGAAGACAGAACGATGGCGGTATCTTCAATCGGTTCACCTCGGCCTAGCTGGATGTCGTTGGGCGAAAGGAACATGGCGTGACCGCCAAGCTGTGCCATGCCGGCTTCAAAAGATACACGCGTTCGGGTGGACGATTTCTCAAACAACATTCCCATGACGGTATTTTTAAAAGGAGGATCGTTAGCAATGGCTCTGAGATTATTTTTCATCTCAATACCGCGATGAATAATTTGTTGTAATTCATCAGGTGTGCAGTCGTTTAATGTTAAAAAATGTCTGACGGTCATAATTATTTCCCTAAGCCGTTAATCAGATCAATGATAGTGGCGGCTAATAAATCAATTTCTTTTTCTTCGATGATCAAAGGCGGTAAAAAACGAATGACTTTATCCTTTGACAGACAGATCAAAAGGTTTTTCTCTAAGGCTTTACGGGTAAAGTCAGCGCAAGGCTCTGTCAACTCAATGCCAATCATCAAGCCTTTGCCTCTAATATCAGCGACCTTAGGGTTATCTTTCAGTGCTTTGTTGAGTTGACTAGATAGCCTGTCGCCCATGTGTTGAACATTTTCAAGCAGGTTATCTTCCAAGATAGTTTTTATAGTGTTCAAAGCCACTGCTGTTACCAAGGGGTTACCGCCGTAGGTCGAGCCATGCGAGCCCGGTTGTAGAACATCGGCAACCTTTTCGTTTGCCATGCAGGCACCAATAGGCAAACCATTGCCTAACCCTTTAGCAGTTGTTAACACATCCGGTTTCCAATCGTAGGCTTGATAGCTAAAATAGTGCCCGGTTCGCCCATTGCCAGTTTGGACTTCATCCAACATTAAAAGCCAGTCATTGGCATCGCAAAGTGATCTCAGCCCATTCAAAAATTCATCGCTTGCCGGGTTGACTCCTCCTTCACCTTGAATGGTTTCAACCATCACCGCAACGACATTGGTGTTTGAGGATAGTGCTTTAACACTCTCCAGATCATTAAACTGACACTGAATAAAACCTTCAGGAAAAGGCCCAAAGCCTTCTTTAAGTTTTTCATTTCCTGTTGCTGTCAGCGTTGCGATAGTTCGACCATGAAATGCACCGGTAAAGGTAATGATGGTTGGGGAATCTATTCCATTATTGGCACCATGCTTTCTTGCCAGTTTGATGGCCGCTTCATTCGCTTCTGCGCCTGAGTTTGAAAAGAAGCAGTTAGTCAGCCCTGAAATTTCAGTCAGCTTTTCAGCCAAGGCCTGCTGATTGGTAATATTGTATAAATTCGAGGTATGAAGCAGCTTTCCTGCCTGCGTATTAATGGCCGCAGTGGTGTTTGGGTGAGAATGACCCAAGGCATTCACGCCGATTCCACTAATGGCATCCAGGTAGCGGCGGCCAGCATCATCCATTAACCAAACGCCTTCGCCTTGATTAAATTGGAGTGTTCTTTGCCCATAGGTATTCATGATGCTGGATGACATGACTTATATTCCTTCTAACCTCTTAACTTTTAAGATTTCATTAAACAAAAAAAGGCTGCCCGTGCAGCCTTTTGAGTCATCCTAAGCGAACTGAATTGTTAAATCAATAGAGTAAAATCAATAAAGATGCGAGACGAATCCTTCGAAAAAGGGACTTTTTAGGGTAGAATCGCGCCTCTTTTACCGTCTTTCTAGAGAGTAAGTCTATGGACACTATTGAAACCATCAAAGCGCAAATTGAAGCCAACCCAATTCTTTTATATATGAAAGGCTCGCCGAACCAGCCGCAATGTGGGTTTTCTCAACGTTCTGCTCAAGCGATTATGGCTTGCGGTCAGCGTTTTGCCTATGTCGATATTCTAGACAATCCAGACATTCGTGCTGAACTGCCAAAATACGCTAACTGGCCAACTTTTCCACAGCTTTGGGTGAAGGGCGAGCTAATTGGCGGTTGTGACATCATCACTGAAATGTATGAGTCAGGTGAATTAAAAACCTTAATTGATGAAGCTGCGCCTGAGGCTTAACTTTTTTGCAGCTTACTGTTTTTGAGTAAGCTGCTTAATTAGGGTCCAAGTCTTTTTTGAATCTAGCCAAAAATTTCTCCCGGTCTTTTTTACGCTGTTCGTCAGAGGGTTGTTCCACTTCTATATAAGGATCCTTCTCTCTCGATGAACCAAGCGTTTTTCCTGATGTTGTATGACTTGGCTTTGTTGTGGAAAATGGCGTTGTTGTGTTGGTGTCGCCTCGTGAAAATCCAGCTACATTCTTGCCTAATTTGACGACCTTTAATTTCTCTGAGGAATCAGCACTGGTATTGTAGGGGAGCTTATCATCTTCCACATATAACATTTCCCCTGTTGTTGGAGTATTATCAAGGGAGGGAGTCTCTGTGCATTGACCATCTAGTCCTCCATGGTTGTGCTCTGTTTTCCTTTGATCAATTAATGGGGATCTTCGTAGTGGGTGTTGGGATTGATAATTGCTATCGGAGGGCAATAAAGTACGGTTCGTTTTTTCTGGGTGGCGTTTTAACTCATCTCTAAACTCTTCGATCTGTTGATTGAAATCAGCAAAAATACCTTTCAGTTGATCCGGTTGATCCAGTTGATCGACGCCACCCACTTTAGATTCAGCGAAATTGTTATTGTCTGTTGTTCTTATTTCTCCGGCTAAGTG
>CAKMZU010000026.1:0-749 GCA_929200485.1 uncultured Gammaproteobacteria bacterium
TTCACCTGTGGTGCCAATGGGTGCCAATGCCTGATGTTGATCCAGTATATAGAGATGGACGCCATCAATCGGGGTGCCAATAGGGATTGGCGCATCAATATAATCCTCAACCGGCTTGATCGGCCAAGTCGTTGCAATATCGGTGCATTCCGTGGGCCCATACATATTATGGATATCAGCAAAGAAACTCTCACTGCTGATCCAGGGCAATAGCGCTCCAAGATTGATCGGCTCACCACCAAATAACAGCGTTTGTAAACTAGAGAGATGACTCAGTGTCTGTTTACGCTCACACTCACTAACCACAGGATAAAACGCACTGGGTACACAATTCATCACCGTGATGTTTTTCTGATACAGTGTATCGCTGATATGAGCAGGGTCATAATGCGCACTTTCGCAGAAGACGATTTCACTACCGAGCAACAGAGGTAACAAAATATTTTTTTGCGTTAAATCAAAACCTAAAGCCGAAACAATTAAAAACTTGTCTTGACTGCTAAATCCATATTCCTGCCGATACCAATGCACAAGATTATAGGCGTTAGATTGCGATACACTTACCCCTTTCGGCACGCCAGTCGAACCCGAAGTAAATATCGTGTAAAAAGGGTCATTGCTCTGTGCTCGCACATCCGGCAAATACACGCCCTGTTCAAAATTGAAGGTATCTATAGAAAGGCTGGGTGACTGGCTTGATAGAGAAAAATCGCCGCGTTTGATAACCGCAATAGGCTGAGCTTTATCAA
>CAKMZU010000026.1:759-14078 GCA_929200485.1 uncultured Gammaproteobacteria bacterium
CTTTATCAAGGATAATTTCAAGACGTTCTTGTGGATAGCTCGTATCCATCGGCACATAGGCAGCGCCTGTTTTTAATACCGCTAAAATAGCAATAATGCTATCGATCGATTGCGGTAAACACACCGCCACTCGGGTATTGGCTTTTGCGCCTAACTCAATTAACGCATGGCTCAGACTATTCGCCTTTTGATGCAATTCCTGGAAAGTAATGCTGCTTGCACCTTGGCTGACAGCAATATTCTCTGGCTTTTTCAGGCAGATTTTTTCCATTTGCTCGACAAGTAAACCATTCGATTCAAAGCCGGTTTTAAAATTTGGCAGCAACCTTGAATAATCCTGCTCATCATAAAGTGATAACTTATTGATGGACTTATCCAATCCATCCAACATCGATTGCACCAAATTACCAAAATGCCGAACTAAATCTTTTATATGGTTTCGCGCAAATAACTCGCTGTTGTATTCGAAGGTGACAGAAATATCAGAGCCATCATCTTCAACGTGGCACTGTATGTCATACTTGGCAGCAACTGACCGGAAAGGCACACTGGATAACTTCACACCCGCCCCTAATGCATCCTCCGGCATTTTTTGGCTTTGTTGAGTAAACAATACCTGGAATAGGGGGTGCTGAGACAAACTGCCACTTTCGGTGAACAGGTCAGCCACTTTTTCAAAAGGAACTGACTGATTTTCCTGCGCTTCTATCAGTGTTTGCTGACATAACTCAACAAAGGCGCGCACTGTCACTCCATCATCAATGGGTTGACGTATCGTGAGCAAATTAATAAAACAACCAAACACGGCTTCAACGGCTGAAATTTCTCTTCCAGCTACCGGCGTACCCACTGCAAAATCATTTTGCCCTGTATGACGCATCAGGAGTAATTTAAACGCAGCAAAAAGAAAGCTAAACAGTGTGGCGTCTCTAACAGGGAAGACCTGTAACAGCATATGACTGACAGTCTCCGACAAGGTCATCGTGACGCTATCACCTCTAAAACCTTGAGACGTTGCCTGCCTGTCGTAAGGCAACGCCAGCTGAGGAAGGCCTTCGAGTTTACCCTTCCAATAGGTTAACTGGCTTTCAAATGCGTCTGTTTTCAACCACTGCTGCTGATAAACAGCGAAATCGATATACTGAACATCCAAGGGTAAAAAGGCTGGCGACTGCCCCATCTCAAGCGATTGATACGCCTGGCAAAGCTCGGCCAGAAAAATATCTGTGGATATTCCATCAGCCACAATATGATGCAAGCTCATCACTAGCACAAAGTCTTCATAAGCTTTTTCGTTTAACTGTATAAGCTGGGCACGAATAAACGGTGAACACTCACTCTCTGGCTGACTTAGATTGAAGGGCTTGAGTGCTGAATCCTGAATAATTTGCTGAATTTTTTTATCTTGCTGGTGCCGATCGAGATGGCTTAGATCAAAATCATCCTGCAGCTTGAATTCAACCACAGGTATTACCTTTTGCTTCAACTGATAATCTACATCATGCACAAAAAATGTTCTGAGCATTTCATGTCGGTTGATCACTTGCGCAAAGGCTTTTTCAAAATGATTTTTGTTGACGTCACCTTGAATACGGATCGCAGAAACAATATGCAGTGCTGGATTACCCGGTTCAAGGCTGTCTAGAAACCAAAAACGCTGCTGTGCAAATGATAATGGAAATAATTTATCCGGTCCTCGCTCAACCTTTTTGATAGAAACCGATGCTTTGTGCATGGCATCTTTCAATAAAGCAATAAGCGCCGCTTTTTGAGGGATGATCTGAGATTTAAGCGTTTCGGTCATTGCACCTTTCGGTGCTTTAAATCGTAACTGCCCTGAGTCATCTACCCAGAGTTTAATGCCTTTGGCACCAAGATGCGCCATAAGCTGAATGGGGGTCATAGAACGCCTTCTTCCAACACCATATCCGTATCGTGCGACGAGAGACTGAAGATAATTTCAGCAAGCCCTTCAAGGCTTGAAACTTCAAACACTGTGCGTAAAGGTAGATCCATCGCAAAGGCTTCTCTTATACGTATCATCAATTGTGTTGCTAATAACGAATGCCCACCCAGATGAAAAAAATCATCATGAACACTGATCCGCTCAACCCCTAGAAGCGACTGCCAAATCCCGACAAGCTCTGCTTCAATCGGGTTTCTTGGCGCAATAAAAGGAATATCCTGCTTTCGTTGCAACACTATCTCTGGCAGCTGTTTTCGATCAACTTTCCCGTTTGGACTTAGGGGAATCTTACCAATCAAATCAAAAGCCACCGGTATCATAAACTTGGCTAACCGCTGGCTTAATTGATGCTGGTAAGCTGTGGTGTCTAACAATCCACTCTCGGATTTAATAAAGGCCACAAGCTGATCATGCGCCACACCTTGTAAATTCACGACTGCATCAGACACACCATCGATAGCTTTTAGTGCCGATTCAATCTCTTCAGGATCAACTCGAATGCCACGAATTTTCATCTGGCCATCATTGCGAGCAACAAATTCAAGCAGACCTTGGCCATTATAACGAACAAGGTCGCCTGTGCGATAGAGAATTTTATCATCACTTTGCCGACTAAATGGATTCGCAATAAAGGTTTTCTCATTAAGACTTTGGTTTTTAAAATAACCTAAACCAACGGATCGACCGGCAATACAAAGCTCACCAATCGCGCCTTGCGGTAATAATTGCTGATTGGCATCCAACACATAGGTTTGCACATTATCAATCGCCTGACCTATTGGCAGCTTGCTCTCAGCTAAACCTGTGTCAGCGTCCAGCGTGTAGCTTGTTGTAATATCCGTACATTCCGTTGGGCCATACATATTAATTAATTGTGTCTTCGAATGCTTCAACCAGAGCGACAACCGATCCATCTGGATGCTTTCGCCGCCGAGAAACACCTGCTGCAATGAAGCCAGCTGATTAAAATCCACACAAAAATCAACCAAGGGATAAAGCGCACTGGGCGCACAGTTAACCCAGGTTATTTGTTGGGTTTCAATGGTGTTAACAATCGCTTCAGGGTCGTAGTAAGGCGTCTCTGGGAAGTGACACTGCGCCCCAAAACACAAACTGCCCAATAAATTTTTTTGGGTTAAGTCAAATCCAATGGCAGAGAAGACTAACACGCGCTGAGTTGAATCCAGCCCATAGGTACTGCTATACCAATTCAACAGATTGACTTCACTTGCCAGACTCACGCTGGCCGCCTTGGGCTTACCTGTTGAGCCTGAGGTATAGAGTGTGTAAATAGGCGTCTGCGCTGTCAGTTCTCGAATTGGGTTTTCAGGTTCACTCTCAATATCACGCAAATTCAACACAATTGACTGATCGGTAAAGGTCGTTTCATCCATTGATAGGACAACGGCCAATTCAGCGTGCTCACTAATAAAATGTAAACGCACATCCGGTAGCTGTATATCCATTGGGACATAAGCCGCTCCCAACTTAATGGTTGCCAGTATGCCCGTCATCAATTCAATTGAAGGTGGCAGATGCAAACCGACTCGACTACCTGAGCCAACACCTAGCGCACTTAATTGTTTCGCCAAACCATTAGCTTTTTGGTTTAACTCACCAAAACTGATGCCGTTTTCGCCCTGCTGTACAGCGACTTTTTCTGGTTGCATTACCGCTTGCTGTTCGATTAAGGCGGCGATATCTAACGATTCAGGCAGGGCAGTCTTAGGGCCAAAATTCGCAAAAAGGGCACGTTCTGCCTTCGGTGAAACCAAGGCTAATTGATCAATATGAGTGCTTGGCGCATGACAAACCGCATCCAATAAACAAAAGAAGCTATCTTGTAGGCCAGCAATGGTTGCCTCATCAAACAATTGAGCATTGTATTCAAAATGTGCAACTAAGTCGTTATTCTCAGACTGCACCATTAAACTTAAATCAAACTTTGCGGTTTCGGTATGCACAGGCATAAATTCCGCCACATTCTCACCGAAAGCAATCTGACTTAATGGGTTCTCCGCCTGATAACTGAAAAACACCTGAAACAATGGACTGGTCAGGGTATCTCTTGCAACATTTAAACGGTCAACCAACATTTCAAAAGGGACATGTTGATGTTGATGTACCTGTAAAATACGACTTCTCACAGCCGCTAACAGACGGTTAAATGTCAGCCCCCCTTTGGCATCGTTCACGATCGGCAAGGTATTAACAAACAAACCTGCCAAGGATTGCGACTCTGCATTTTCACGCCCGGCAAATGGTGTACCGATAGCAAAATCGGATTGCTGAGTCACTCGATATAACAACGTTTGAAAAACAGCCATCAGGCCATGAAAAACACTCACATGCTGTGATTTACAGAGCATATTAAAAGCTTCCATCGTGGCCTTCGGTAACACACTTCGGTGGAAACTGCCTTTGGACATTGCTCCTTTTTCTCGCAGGCGACTTAAAGGTAACTCAAGATCCTTGACGTCTCTTAATTGATCTTTCCACCAATCAATTTGCTTCTCAATTTCATCGCTTTGAATCAGCTGATTTTGCCAAAAAACATAGTCAGTAAACTCACAACTTAACGGGGCAAGCTTAGGATGCGATTGATTAATTTTGGCGTTATAGATTGCTGATAGCTCGGTTAATAACAACCCCGCAGTCCAGGCATCAGAAATGATATGGTGCATAACTAACAACAAGTGGCTTTTACCACTATATGTCTGATACCAGTGGATACGAAAAGGGGACTCTGAACTCAAGTCAAACGGCTGATTGACTGCCTTGTTCAATACGGCTGACAGCTCCGAATCACTAACGGGTACTCTAACCAACTGGGCGTTTACTGATTCACCGGCTAAAAAGCGTTGTTTTACCCCTTCAAAGGTTTCAACAACCCGAGACCTTAAGACTTGATGACGATCGATTAAGACGGCCATTGCATACTCAAGCGCTGCCAAATCCAACACTTTTTCAAAAGCCAGTGCACAAGCGATGTGGTAGGTCGGCTTTGCGCCTTCTAATGATTCAAGAAACCATATTCGCTCTTGCGCTTTTGATAATGGATATTCACTTCTCGTCTGCGATTGCCGAACAATTGGGCGAACAGAACCGGCAACATCCAATTTGCTTATCGGCGATTCAGCGCCAGAGCGTTTTTGTTCACGACTTGCTTGCTGTTTTTGAGCCAGCTTCTGCATTAAACTCTGACGTTGTTCCGGCGTCAACGCATCCAGCTGCTCAGCCAGTGATATGGGTGAGTGCGTCATAACTATGGGTATTTTTTCTTATTATTGTTATTTTCTATTCCACCATTTAACAAGCTTTAAGCGACTTCACGCACGCTCCAGATGAAACATTACAAAGAGTTTACATAAAGCGACTTAAAAAAACACCGGCATCGTATGGTTTTGTGAAACCCAAGACTTATTTCTACCTCTATGCCTCACAAATATCCCATCATCAACGATAAAATCTGATCTCCTTTCCTAATTTATCGCTTTGCATTGGCCGTTTTTTCAGCCCACTTCGCCTCTTAAAAGATGAATTTCTCAAACCCTTTTTGTCTAAGCGTTAAAAGCCTATAGGTGTTATTACTTTTAGCCATCCCACCCTTTTGCCACTTTCTTTGAGCGACGCTTCCTCATGACTCAAGTAAAAACAGATTCCAGCATTGAAGAAAATACATTCAGCGTGTTGTCGGGCAATATTATTAACCTTGCCAGTATTGCCGCAGATCAACATAAAAAAAACGTTGTTCTTGTGCATGGCTGTAACTGTCAACATGCTATGGGTGCATTAGCTGGAGAAATTGCGCATTATTTCCCCCAAGCTGAAAAAGCTGATTTTATGACACCTGTTAATGACCGTAAAAAGCTCGGCAGCTACTCTCAAGCTGAAGCTATTACCGCCAAAGGCAATAAATGGATAATTGTAAATGCCTATACACAGTATAACGGGGGAAGAGTTGCCAACACATCGGAACTTGAAGAAACCATTGCAAAAGTATTCCATCAGATAGCGAAAGACTTCCCACCCAATCAAACCATCATCTACTACCCACAAATTGGTGCCGGTGTCGCTGGAGGTAACTGGGCGGCCATTCATCCCCGCATCAAAAAAGCCTTGTCTGACCATGAGCAGGTTTTGGTTGAATTCGATGGAACAGCTGTAAAAAGCCAACTCCTTACTGCGCCATTGTAAGCTTTGCTATGAATTATTCGTTAAATCATTGAATAAAAATCAAAAATTTACTGTCTTAATCCATTTTACCTATAGGTTTTTTATTGGTATGGCTAAACAACTTTCTTTATTTGTAATATTGCTCATCTCCAACACTGTATTCTCAGTTCCTCCTGCACAACCTCCTGCACAACCTCCTGCACAACCGAGAGTCAATCAATGGCCTACCCCTGTCCATGGCAACCTGATTGATGGGACTATAAGTACTGTAGATCTAGAAGCTAGAAGACACCCAAATAAAACGGTCGTCATGTTTCATAGCTGTAATCTCCAGCATGTCATGGGTAATGCTGCAGGCGCTGTTAAAAGCGCCATGCCGACAGCTGGTGATGCGGATGATCAAAACCCAGTCAATGATAAGCGATATTTGGGAGGCTGGTCCGCCTCTGAAATGAACACACCTGCAGGCAATCCTTTTATTGTATTAAACTTTTACACTCAAAAAGACCCGGGCAATGTACCTAACGCTCAAGAACATTTGGCACTTATTGAAAATGGTTTAAAAAATATTGCCGAAAAATACCCTAGCAACCAATACATTCTTGTGTACCCTGAATTTAGTTCAGGTGTCGCAGGACGAGACTGGGAAAGGGATATTAAGCCATTAACCAAAAGAATCCTCGGTGGACATATACGCTATGAAATTAAGTGGGATAACTCGACTTCAAACGTTGCGCCACTCAGAGGAGGCAAGGTAATAGGAGGTTATCGCCCCGGCACATCAGCAACCACTTCTGTTACAAGGCCCACAGCTGCTCGTGCTTTTCAACCCCCACCTGCAGCACCTTCAGTAGCAATACAACCTGGGCTAATTGATTTGAAGAAAAAGACCACTGAAAAACCCATGAAAAAAAAACGCGCTGCTAAAGCTAAAAAGCCCTCTAAAGAAACACCACGAACGAGTGAAGAAGAATTAAAAGGGGCACAAAAAGCTGAGCCATTAACAGTAGAAGAGCTCCCTATACAAGAGCCTGACAAGAAAGAGAAAGAGAAAGAGAAAGAGAAGTGGTATAAAACCAACTTAGCAAAGGGAGTAGCTGTCGTCTCGGGGGTTACTTTAATTACGGCAGCTATTGGTTATGGTATTTATAAGATCAATCATAAACACACTAACCATCGGCGTTCTAATTAGCCAATATACCTCTTGGCTTTAACCCTCACTCTTGACGCTAACGTCTTTTGTTAGGCTTTAGCGTATAATAATCTCAAAGGAAACAAAAGACGTTGAAAAGAGGGAGGATGTACCATTCTAATTCTATGTTTTAATTAATGGTAGAAGCATTAAGATAAACTGTAAGCTTATTTACTCAACAACCTCTCTCCACATGAACCCGCAAAAACTGCCATAAATAAAAAACCACTCAAGTCTCAAAGTGCCAGCAGCTCCTACCAGTACTTCCAGTACTTCGTTTCACAGCATTTGTCGGGTAAGGATGCTTCAACAAAGGGACAATCGTAGTGAACCGTACTACTACTAGAAGAAGATTTAACAGAAAAACCATTTGACTAGCGCACCCCCTTTTAAAGTAGCTGGCATGCTCACGATAATCGCTGCAACAATAGCCCCTAGCATGAGTATCTATAACAAATATGCTGGAAAGTATGCTAACCGCCAACCCACGTATTGATACTGGCTATTAATTTTCTTTAATTTATGCATAAAAATCGAAAATGGGTGGTCTTATTAATCCACTATCTAAAGGATTTACTTTATGGAATCGGTTAAATATTTTTTCATTACATTTTTATTAATCTTAACGTCAAGCGTGGGGTTTTCTGCTCCTGGAGTGTCGAGTGCTGGTTTTATCCCATCGGTGATTAAAAAGACCAATCTGGTTGATGGCGCTATCTCTATTGCAGATGAAATGGCTAGTAGTCAACCCAATAAAACGGTCGTGTTATTTCATAGCTGTAATCTTCAGCATTCTATGGGCGATGCCGCCGGTGCCGTCAAAGACGCCATGCCGGCAGCAGGTAAGGCTGATGAGCAAACCCCCCATAATGACACCCGTCATCTAGGTGGATGGTCTGCCGCCGAAATGAAAACACCAAAAGGCAATAAGTTTATTGTATTAAACTTATATACCCAGCAATATGGTGGCCACGTTGACGATGCAGAAAAACATTTACACCTCATTGAAAAATCTTTAGAAAATCTTGCTGATCAATTCCCAGCTCAGGACACTGTCTTTGTATACCCTGAAATTAGTGGTGGTGTCGCAGGACGCAAATGGAAACAGGAGGTTAAACCGCGTGTCGATAAAACACTGGGGCAGTATCAACGTTATGAGATTGAATGGGATAAATCGACCTCAAAAACCCCTAAACTAGAAGGCGAGATTATTAATCAATACCGACCTGAAAAGCCTATCGTCACTTCACTGGATAACAAAGGACCTAAAACACCGACAAAAGAAGTCAATGGGTTGCTAGTCCCCATAGAGCCAGTAGAAAAAGTGGACGAAGAGCAACAAGAACAAAAATGGTATCAAACCAAAACAGCGAAAGCCGTTGGAGCCGTGTCTGCCATTGCTTTAATCACCGCTTCTATCGGTTTTGGTATTCATAAATTTTCTCAAAAAAAACCCCCTAGACGCCAAAGGTAACTATCTAACAAACTCCATAAAACCTTATTCACCGAATAGAGTCTAAAGCCTTTTGACAAAAGGCTTTATCGTATGCAAACCATCGATGCCATTAAAGCACGTCGAGCAGTTAAACATTTTGACCCTGAGCATGCATTCTCCGAAGCTGAACTCCAAATACTTCTTTCCAACACTATCCTCGCACCTACTGCGTTTAATATTCAAAACTGGCGTTTTGTTGTTGTCAAAAATAGCGATTTAAGAAAACAGATTCGAGAAGTAGCCTGGGATCAGGCTCAGGTAACCGATGCTTCTTTATTTGTTATTCTCTGTGCCGATCTCAACGCCTTTGAAAAAGAACCCATTCGCTACTGGAAAGAAGCGCCTGAGTCGGTTCAGGCAATTATGCTACCAGCCATTGATGAATATTATCGAGATAAACCTCAAATCCAGCAGGATGAAGCCATGCGATCCTGCGGCATTGCAGCACAAACACTTATGCTTACTGCTAAATCCATGGGCTATGACTCTTGTCCCATGGATGGATTTGATTATGAAGCGGTTGGTCAATTAATTAACTTACCAAAAGATCATACTATCGCTATGTTTGTCGCCATTGGCAAAGGCACTAAAAACGCATGGGATAGGCCAGGACAACTGCCCTTAGACGAGGTCGTTATCACCGACAAGTTCGCATGAGCGCACATGGAACATCAAGACACACTGGCAATCGTTATGATTTCTTCCTAAAATCGACACTTTTTTCAGGAAGTTTTCATGTCTATTGCCTTAAGCATTGCTAATGAGCTGAACGTTAAACCCGAACAGATAAGCAACGCCATCGCCCTTTTAGACGATGGCGCTACCGTGCCATTCATTGCTCGTTACCGAAAAGAAGTCACTGGGGCACTGGATGATAGCCAGTTAAGACAGCTAGAAGAACGTCTGGGTTATCTGCGAGAATTAATCGATCGAAAAAAAGCGGTTATCGAAAGCATTGAAAGTCAGGGCAAACTCACCGACAGCCTAAAAAGAGCCATTGAATCGGCCGACACTAAAACACAGGTTGAAGATTTATACCTTCCCTACAAGAAAAAACGGCAAACCAAAGGGCAAATTGCCATTGCCGCTGGCCTTGAACCATTAGCTGATCAGTTACTTTCCGATAACGGTATCGACCCAGAATCAATCGCTTCGAATTTTATTGATTCAGATAAAGGCATCAATGATACAAAAGCTGCGCTTGATGGCGCTAAATATATCTTAATGGAACGCTTTGCTGAGGATGCTGAGCTTCTGGCTAAACTTCGAATGCGATTAACGAATGACGGCTCGGTTATTTGTTCCGTCATGAAAGGCAAAGAAAACGAAGGGGCGAAATTTCAGGATTACTTTGAGTATTCAGAAGCGCTTAACAAAATCCCATCGCATAGAGCACTCGCCGTATTCCGTGGACGTAATGAAGGCATTTTAAGTGTCAAAATCGACCTGCCGTTTGATGAAGCACCGCTCATCCATCCTTGCGAAGGTATCATTCGCGCACACCTGGATTTTGATGACACAGGAAATGCTCGTGATAAATGGCTGTGTGAAGTGATCCGATGGACATGGCGAATCAAGTGTCACACACACATCGAAACGGATTTATTATCCGATTTACGCAAGCGTGCTGAACAAGCTGCCATTCATGTGTTCTCACAAAACCTGAAAGACTTGCTGTTAGCAGCACCTGCAGGCGCTAAAGTCACTTTGGCAATCGATCCTGGCCTTAGAACGGGTTGTAAGCTGGCGGTTATTGATGCCACCGGTAAATTTTTAGCACACGCCACCATTTATCCTCATGCGCCTCAAAATCAATATACGGAAGCACAGGCCGTTATCTACCAATTAGCGAAAAAGTATCAAGTAGAGTTAATCGCTGTTGGCAATGGTACCGCCTCTCGTGAAACCGATAAGATGGTTGGCGAATTGATCAAAGATGCCAAAGACTTAAGACTCACCAAAGTGATGGTTTCCGAAGCTGGCGCATCCGTTTATTCTGCCTCAGAACTCGCATCGAAAGAATTTCCAAATCTCGATGTCACCATCCGGGGTGCTGTCTCTATTGCTCGCCGCCTCCAGGACCCTCTGGCCGAACTTGTAAAAATTGAGCCGAAAGCGATTGGTGTAGGTCAATACCAGCATGATGTTAGCCAGTTGCTATTATCCAAAGCCTTGGATGCCGTGGTAGAGGATTGTGTCAATGCGGTTGGTGTAGATGTTAATATCGCATCAGCAGCCCTGTTAAGTCATGTCTCCGGCCTTAACAGTACGCTTGCACAAAATATCGTTGACTACCGAGATAGTCATGGCGTCTTTAAAAATCGTAAAGCGCTAAAAAAAGTCCCACGCTTTGGAGAAAAAACCTTTGAGCAGGCCGCTGGATTTTTACGTGTCCACAATGGCGATAACATTCTTGATACCTCAGCGGTTCACCCGGAAGCTTACCCTGTCGTTGAATCGATTAGCACAGATCAAAATTTAACACTTAAAGAAATGATCGGTGCAAAAGCACTCGATAAAGTCAATTTAACGCAGTTTGTGACTGATTCGACCGGACTTTTGACGTTACAGGACATTATTCAGGAATTAAAAAAGCCCGGCCGAGATCCTCGCCCTGAGTTCGTTACGGCAAGCTTTAAAGAGGGCGTAGAAACCATTAAAGATTTAACCCTTTCAATGATTTTACAAGGCACAGTCACCAATGTGACTGACTTCGGTGCATTTGTCGATATTGGTGTTCACCAGGATGGCTTAGTGCATATCTCGTCACTATCTGATCAGTTTGTTAAGGACCCAAGGGAGGTCGTAAAAACGGGCGATATTGTTAAAGTCAAAGTCATGTCTGTGGATATTGCCAGAAAACGCATTGGATTATCCATGCGACTTAGTGATAAAAAAGGTTTTGCGAATAAAGCTAAACAACCTGAAGGGCAATCCGCTTTTGCTGCAGCTTTTGCTAAGGCGCAAAACAAAAATCGATAACACCAACTGAAAACGCCTGGTTCTCTGGGGGCTATTTCAGTTCTTTATTGCTCTGGAATTATGCTGCTACGTTACAAAGGATCAGGTCTTACTGGATCTAGCTTTACCCGGCCAGCCTTGCTGGCTATATTATTTTTCGCATGCCAACTTTATGCTGAAAACTTCGGCCTTCAAGTGGTGGATAGCGCGTTTGATTACAACTATCTTGATGTGACGGGCATCATCACTAGCGGTGAGGGCAATGGCTTTGGAATAAAAGCCAGTGTCGATATAGAGCCGAACTTCGCCATGATGTTTTCAATTGTGCATACCCAACAATCGAAAGAATCCAACACCTATTTGTCGTTAGGTATTGCTTATCATCAGCTTCTGAACAAAACCCAAATACCCAGCCTTGACTGGATCATGCATTTATCCTTCGAGGCGGCATCCATCAATGATAAACACAAACATAAACACACACAGACGCCGAATGATCATCGGCATATCAGTCATGACGTGGGTCTTCGGATTGGCACAGGGTTAAGGTATCAGATCATCAAGAATATCGATGTCTATTCCGATATGTCTGTTTCAACCACGACCCATTCCACAGTGCATATCCGAATTGGGGCAACTTACGATTTAACACCCTCGTTTAACCTTTATAGCTCCTACGAATTCAGCGATTGCGATAAATTATTTCTTGGGTTTCGGTATTTATATTAATACCGGATATTCACCATTATTCAACACATCTCTTATGCCTCGCCTGATAATAGACTGCCCTCAATCTATCAGAGAATAGCCTGTTTCAGCAACAAGCTCTTAACGGTGAGTGAGTTATTGCGACTGCAAACCAACGCTTAACTTATGATTCAGAGACTGATTCAAAAGAGATTCTAAATAACCTGAGTTGCTCGTAAGAAAAGCAGACCCCTTAAGCGATATCTAAACACTATATTCACCTTGAAAACACCTTATTTTGATTGTTTTTCGAGCAATTATTGGCTTAATTTAAACTGAATTGTTTTAAGTTTATTCAGAATACCTTATACGCAAATCAGGTTAAGTATGTACGGTATCAAGAAAAGCAGGAGCGGCAACATGTTCAGAAGAATTTTAATGGGTAACATTGTTATGGGATAACTCAGACAGCATTCTATGAGTGCTAGTACTGTAGCTCCCTTTTAGTGATGTAAGGCAAACCTGAGTTCAATGAGCTCGGATGTTTATTTGAAATAATTTATTCCTATGAAACTTTATTTTGTTTATTCCCTCTATTGATTATACAGCATTGTATATTTTTCTTGGTAGTAATTAATTCATTTGTAATTACCTATTCTTTTTTCTTGATTGTAATGGGGTGTTATTAATGACTGTTTTATCAAAAGTATTTTCTAGTTCTTATGGTGTTTGTATTGGTGTTTTTTTATGCCTGAATTTTTTTGTTGGTCAATGTTCGTTGGCAGGGGTGCCAGCAGAAGAGCATAAAAAAATGTCTCTGGATTTTCATTTGACTCTTAGCG
>CAKMZU010000026.1:14088-16524 GCA_929200485.1 uncultured Gammaproteobacteria bacterium
TTTAAAACTGAACAAGATGAACAGATTATGAAACTTGAAATAAACCGAAATGAAGATGTTTATTTCGGAAAAAAACATGAATATTATACGAAGTATATGAGTGATATTAAAGAAGCAAAAGAAGAGAGCGGAACTGAAAAGTCGCGCAAAGAAAAACAGAAATTTATAGAGGATAAATATAAAATTTGGAAAGATCATAAATTCTATGCATCTAAATTTATAAAGTTGTCTGAGCTATTTAAATTCAAAGAAAAAGATGGTGAGTTTTTAAGAGGAGAGAAAACCATTAAGACAAATACTTGCGGCGGTATAGCTAAATCGCTTTTTAATTCAGTCAAGGAATACATTAATACTCAGGGTATAGACTTCAATGATATTTCGGATACAGAAGTGTTATCGGTTCAAACATATGCTAACAATGAAATGAAAAAAGCTTTAAAGGACACGTTGAATGATTGTGGCTCTGAAGTTGAACTAGATAGCTTAGATGGCGAAATTATATATGATACAATGTTTGATGGCATTGGTTTTATCCCGAATGAGTGCGTTTGTACGATTGTTGATATATAGATATGATAAATGAACTTGACTTGACTGCTAAAGACAACCGATTTTTATTTTCTTTGTATTATTTTTAAATCCTGTTATGCAAGAATAGCGGTGAACAATTATAAATTTATGCAGCGAGTTAATTTTTTTAGTAATGTAAGTGATGCTATAGCGAAGCTTTTGAATAAAAAGAATGTGGTGAGTAGAGATAATAATCTAGGGGGTTTTAATCGTGCCACATCTGCTTTTCTTCCTCGCTCACTGGTGTCTATCTCGATTAATGCGTCGAGTTAAATTCTGAAACCTCTAAGGGAGATTGCTTATACTTTTCAGCCTAAAAAGCCCTCAATTAAACTAACTCGACTAGAGAAAAATGCTTTGAAAGCTTTATAATAGCTGTAAATGCTTATGCGCAACTCAGGTTATATAGATGTCTAACAATAATCTATCGAATAACTCATTAACGATAATGATTTAGAAGTCGTTGATTATTAGTAGCTCACTGTTCAATTTACATCATGACTCAAAACAACACGGTAGCGCACATCACCTGCATTCAATCGTTCAATGGCCTGATTGACCTCGCTAAAGGGATACGTTTCCACAATGGGCTTGATATCGTGTTTTTTAGCAAACGCCAACATACGTTTAATGGTTGTGGGGCTGCCGACAGGGGAACCAGAAACGGAGAGCTGCTTAGGTATCATGGATAACGCTTGAAGGTTTAACGGCTCCAAAGGCGCTCCCACAAAGTGCAATCGCCCTTTAGGTGCCAAAAGGGTTAAATACGCATTCCAATCCAAAGCTACATTAATGGTCACCAAAATAAAATCAAATGCCCCCGTTGATTTTTCAAGATCTGCTTCAGATCGGGTATTCAATGCATGATCTGCCCCCATCTCAAGCGCTTCTTTTTTCTTATCTTCGCTGGTTGTAAAGGCGGTGACTTCACAACCCCAACTATGTAAAAATTGAAGTGCTAAATGGCCTAAACCACCAATACCTACAACAGCCACTTTATCCGTTGGCTTAATATCAAACTGAACCATTGGATTAAACACGGTTATACCCGCACAAAACAAAGGAGGTATAGCCGCATAATCCATGCCCTCTGGAATAGGTATAACACTGGCAGCTTGTGCACGCACCTTATCAGCAAAGCCGCCATGACGACTCACGATTGTGCCTTGAGCTTGACTACATAAATTATGATCGCCTACCTCGCACTGGTTACAATGATTACAATAATGTGCATGCCAACCTAGCCCTACCCATTGTCCTTCGGCCAAGTTTTCTACATCATTACCTACGTAAGAAACGACCCCAACCACTTCATGCCCGGGTACCAGTGGATATTCACTAACACCCCATTCATTATTAATCATGCAGATATCACTGTGGCAAATGCCGCAATACTTCACGGCAATGTCCACCTCATCCGGTTTTATATCTGGCAGTTTATAATCAAAAGATGTCAGGGGCCCTTTAGGCTGATGGCAGGCAAAGGCATTTACCATTTTTCTCTCCTTTGTTCGTAAAAATATTAATGATTAGAGGATTTCGGCTCAGGGAAGTTTAATTTAATAGGGTTTATTTATCTTTATTGATTAAAAAATGAACATTTGCTTGTAAGCATGAGGGCATTTCTATAAAATGCGCGCCTTTTACCGCCTTCTTTATATTCGCTTTTCATACAAACCCTCAAAGGAAAGGGCATTAATCCCCTATGCTGACAGATACCTATACGATAAAAAACGTCAAGAATGATGTCCTTTCAGGGTTAACCGTTGCTTTAGCCCTTGTTCCTGAAGCCGTTGCCTTTGCCTTTGTCGCAGGCGTTGAACCCCTAGTTGGCCTTTATGCAGCATTTATGGTGGGTCTTATTAC
>CAKMZU010000026.1:16534-19072 GCA_929200485.1 uncultured Gammaproteobacteria bacterium
GATGGGGATACTCCAAATTGCAGCTGGCATTTTTAAATTAGGTAAATTTATCCGCATGGTTCCACACCCTGTCATGCTTGGATTTGTTAATGGCTTAGCCATTGTCATTTTCCTTGCTCAGCTAGGGCAATTTGGCACCGCTGATGATAATGGTTGGCTGTCTGAAACATTTTTAGCAGGCAGTATCATTGATGTTGCCTGGCTAGAAAGTGCGCAATTATTACCCATGCTTGGCCTTGTTGCACTTACCATGGCGATTATTTATTTACTTCCAAAGCTAACCAAGGCTATCCCTTCATCATTGGTAGCTATCGTGGTAGTTAGCCTCATTGTTATCTTTATGGGTGTGGATACACGAACAGTAGGGGATGTTGCATCAATCGCGGGAAGCTTACCTTCTTTTGCCATTCCAACCGTTCCATTCACATGGGAAACACTGACTATCATCTTCCCCTATTCATTAGTATTGGCCGCTATCGGCCTGATTGAATCCTTGCTGACCCTTAGATTAATCGATGAAGTGACAGAAACCCGAGGCCGTGGCAATAAAGAGTGTATCGGCCAAGGCGTCAGTAATGTCGCGACAGGTTTCTTCGGCGGTATGGGTGGTTGTGCCATGATCGGTCAAAGCATGATCAACGTAAACTCTGGCGGCAGAGGCCGTCTGTCTGGCATTACCGCAGCCCTTTGCTTGCTTGCGTTTATCCTGTTTGCATCATCGCTGATTGAGCAAATTCCAATCGCTGCGCTTATCGGTGTTATGTTTGTCGTGGTTATTGGTACCTTTGAGTGGAGCAGCTTCCGCATCATGAACAAAGTCCCAAGAGCCGATGCGTTTGTGCTCGTCCTGGTATCAGCGGTAACTGTTTTTACTGATCTTGCCGTTGCGGTTGTGGTCGGCGTCATCGTTTCTGCACTTGTGTTTGCATGGCAACATGCAAAACAAGTTCACGTGAGAAGAACGAGCAGCACCTCAAAAGTGACACGATATGAAGTGGATGGGCCACTGTTTTTTGCTTCAACCACCCAATTTATTGAACAATTTACCCCTGCCAGTGATGCGGATGATGTTACCATTGACTTTGCCAAATCACGCGTCGTCGATCACTCAGGTATTACTGCCATCGACACCTTAGCTGAACGCTATCAGGCGGCAGGCAAAACCTTGCACTTCATTCATCTATCAGAAGATTGCCGCAGGCTGATCAAACGTGCAGACGACCTTGTCGAAGTGAATGTCTTAGAAGACCCAAAATATTTTGTCGCGGATGACAAAATCGCTTAATTCAGGGAATACACAATAATTTTGATGCGCTATAAGCGCATCCAACCGAGATACTATGTCATCAAAAAACCCTGAGCTATCAAACAGCCCTGAGACTTTCGCAGAATTAGATCTTCCCAACGAAATTCTTTCTGCCGTCACTACCGTTGGTTATGAAAAACCTTCACCCATTCAAAGCGAAGCCATTCCATACTTGTTAGAAGGGCATGACCTCCTGGGTGTCGCTCAAACAGGTACAGGTAAAACAGCAGCTTTTGCTTTGCCATTGCTGGCACGATTGCAACTCCCCAGCAAAACAACTCAAATTTTATGTCTTGCGCCCACTCGTGAATTAGCCATTCAGGTTAGTGAAGCCTTTAACACCTATGCAAAGCATCTAAAGGGATTCTCCTGCGCAGCAATTTATGGTGGCCAATCGTATTCAATACAAATGCGCGCCTTAAAAAAAGGGCCGCAGGTGATTATTGGTACACCCGGACGCGTCATGGATCATATGCGCAAAGGCTCACTCAAGCTAGACAAGCTTGAAGCCCTTGTATTGGACGAAGCCGATGAAATGCTGCGTATGGGATTTATCGATGATGTTGAGTGGGTACTTGAGCAAACCCCTGACACACGACAAATTGCACTCTTTTCAGCGACCATGCCGAAAGAAATTAAGCGCATTGCCAAAAATCATCTAAATAACCCGAAAGAAGTGACGATCAAAGTCAAAACCACGACGGCAGAAAGTATTGCCCAGCGCTACTGGCAGCTCAACAATAGTGAAAAATTCGATACCTTGGTTAGGGTGCTTGAATCAGAAGAGCATGATGGGGTGATTATTTTCTCCCGCACCAAAAATGGCACAATGGAAATCGCTGAAAAGCTTCAAGCAGCAGGTTTTGCAGCTGATGCTTTAAATGGTGATATGCAACAAAGTGCGCGCGAAAAGTGTATTGCCCGATTAAAATCAGGGCAACTGAACATCTTGGTGGCGACTGATGTAGCTGCTCGTGGCTTGGACGTCGAGAGAATCAGTCACGTTATTAATTTTGATATTCCTTACGATACCGAATCCTACGTTCACCGTATTGGCCGAACAGGGAGAGCAGGGCGAACCGGCGAAGCGATTTTATTTATAACCAACCGTGAAAAACGCTTACTTCAAGCCATAGAAAAAGCAACGAATAAGCGCATAGAAAAATATAAATTTCCATCAGGCGAAGAATTAACCGCCAAGAAAAAACAAGCATTTTTTGCCAGGATAGAGG
>CAKMZU010000027.1:0-5786 GCA_929200485.1 uncultured Gammaproteobacteria bacterium
AAGAACACCCATTAAGTTAAGTGCGGTTAAACCCGAAGTTTCGTCATTTATATTAAGATCCTTAGCAAGAGAGTTATCTTGCATGCCTAGGCATCCAAGCATCTTCTTGAATATTGCATTAATATATAGATATTCAGCTTCTTGACCAGAATATACATTAAGCCCTACTAATAAAATAGAAATACCAAGCGCGCGTAAATACATAACTAAAGAATTTTTTTTTACTAAGTGTTTCTATTGACTGGCTAACAGTTTAATGGTTCAAGGCATATTTACAGCAATGATAAGAAGCGTTTAAATCTTAATGGCTCTGCGTTAGGGTTTAAATGCCTTTGAAATCCCGGAGAATTTACTATTACCTAATCTTGTCAGTGGTTTGAATGCGTTCAGGTCGATGGTAATATGCTTGCCATCTGTTGATTGAATGAGCGCATCCTTGATATAGATCGCTTTGATTTCAACAAAGAATATTCCTTGCTTGTGGTCACCAATTTCCATGTGCTGATAAAGCTCGCAGCCTAATGCAATTGCGCAGTCTTTAAGACGAGGTAAGGGAAAATCTGACCATGGTTCAAAAGCTAAATTTAATGCCTCTATTTCAGATTCATCCTCATCAAAAGGGTCACTGGAATCCTGTACCGAATGGGCTTGATCGATTGTTGGAATATGAATAACAATCTTTTTATCTCTTTTAAGGTTGCGGCGGGTATCCTTATCTTCTCCTGAGGCCTTTTTACCAATGGAGAGCATTAGCAACGGTGGTGCTGAGCTGACACCATTGAAATAAGAAAAAGGTGCCAGATTAAAATTCCCTGACAGGTTTTGGGTCAGTGCCCATGCAATCGGTCTTGGTATGACCATTTGAGTCATCAAATGGTAAATACCGTTGGGAGAAAAATCAGACGGGTTAATCATCATGGTTAGTCATTCCAGAAAGGGGGTGTGATGGAATATAGCTTGGGTTCGTCGAGAATGTATTTGACATGGCATCGAGTAACGCATGCCAAAGAATTTTTATGCCTTTAAAATTTCCTCGTGCAATACAGTAGCTCATCATAATCATTGCCAAGAGGTAGGGGCGGTTTTTGACCAAAAAATTCTCCCCGTAGTGTTTTTGAATTCGAAACAGATTTCGATAAACAAAATAACTCTTCCAGTCTTTGGGGTTTACGGCAAGCACACTTGGATTGAGCCGTATCATTTTCGCTTTTGGGTGACACTGTATTGAAAATCCTGCGCGTTGAGCGCGTAGGGCTAAGTCTAAATCATCACAAAAAATAAAATAGCGCCGATCTGGAAGTCCCACTGCATCAAAAACGGCTCGAGGTATCAACGGGCCTTCGAAGGGAATACTTTCAATGTTAAAGGGGGCACTGGCTTTAGCTATTTCCATATTCTTGATGGAATTACGCTTGTGATTAAGAATCCATGGGGTTTTAAGATCGATGAGGGTCGTTGATGCTTCTGCATTTTGCCCATCCGGAGTGAAGCGCATCGGCTGCCAAATGGTTTTCTGATCAAGGTGAGGCGTTAGTGTCTTTAAACAGTTTGTGTCAAAGGTAACATCATCATCGGTTAACCAGAGGTGGGTGAACCTTTCAGAGGAACGCAATGCTTTTTGACAGCCAAGTGCAAAGCCGCCTGCACCCCCTAAGTTTGCACCAGTATTGTGGTAAATCACTCTGTCGTCTGTTGATGCTGAAAATGTCTCCACGACCGATTGCGTCTCATCACGACTGTTATTGTCGATAATAAAATAGGTTAGGGAACCTTGGTTTCTTAATGATGCCAAATTTTTTTTAAGCATCTCGGCGCGATTGAAGGTGACAAGAACAACCGCGATATTGGGCGAAGAGACAGGTTTAGTTGAAGGCATAGCGGTGAGCATCAGGATGGTATTTCACGATTATAAAGTAAGCGAATACAAAACAAAATTCATAAATTAGGGAGTAAAAGTTAAGTTTTTCAGTCTAATAGGGATTGTTCTTACGTTCTATTTTTACAGCGAAGATAAAGGAGTAAAGCAAGTTTTGTCATCAAGGTTGAATGAACTCAATATGGATGCTCAACACCGGCAGTTTTTCCCTGCATTGGTCTTGGCTTGGCAAGATATCCGAGAAGGCATTGCTGCTCGCGATAAATGGCAGATGCTAGGGACACAGGACATTAAACAGCGTTATCGTCGTTCTGTGTTGGGCCCTTTCTGGTTAACACTCAGCACTGGCATTATGGTGGCAGCGTTAGGATTTCTTTATGCAGAGCTTTTTCATCAGCCCGTTGCAGAGTATCTGCCTTTTGTCGCTGTAGGGATGATTGTCTGGTTGTTTGTTTCATCCATGATAAATGAAAGTTGTTTCGTGTTCTCTGAATCAGAGCGTATGATCAAGCAAATAAAATTACCACTGACGCTTTATGTCTGCCGAATGGTTTGGCGAAATATTCTGGTGCTTTTACATAACCTCGTTATTTTGATTCCTGTCATGTTTCTGGTGGATAAAACCGATACGCTGGCATGGCTCTCGCTGCCTTTTGCTGTGTGTATTTTGGCATTTAATGGTATTTTTACGGGTATCGTTTTGGGTATTCTATCGACAAGATACAGAGACTTGCCACCAATCATTGCCAGTATTATACAAGTAGGATTCTTTTTGACGCCTATTATGTGGAAGCCAGAAATTCTTGCATCAAGAGCATGGTTTGTTAAGACTAATCCATTCTATCATTGCATAGAAATCATCAGGGCGCCGCTTTTAGGTGGGGGGATACCATTATATTCATGGGCGATGGTTGTAGTTATAACCGCATTCACTGACCTCACAGGCTTGGTTTTTCTTTTAAGATATCGTCACCGTGTTGCTTATTGGGTTTAAGACATTATTTATAGGAGTGGGCGATGGGCTTGCTTGAAGTCAATAATCTGGTGATTGATTTTCCTGTATTATCAATGCCAAATCGAAGCTTGAAAAACAGAGTATTAAATGCAGCAACAGGGGGCTATCTGGCAAAGTCTTCGAAAGATCGGCCCGTTGTGCGGGCGGTTGATCAAGTGAGTTTCTCTCTTAAAGGGGGTGATAGGCTCGGGCTTGTTGGACACAATGGCTCAGGCAAAACAACCTTGCTTCGTGCTTTGTCAGGCGCATTTGAGCCAAGCTCCGGGTCGTTAAAAGCCTGTGGGCGAATTGTTTCTTTACTTGATGTTTCCATGGGCATGGATTACGAGGCAACAGGTTTCGAGAATATTTTTTTAAGAGGCATTATGATGGGGTTAACCCGCAAGGAGATCGAAGACAAAGTCGACTCGATCAGTGCTTTTTCTGAGCTTGGTGATTATTTAACGATGCCGATTCGAACCTATTCCAGTGGCATGGTACTTCGGCTGGCCTTTGCTGTATCAACGAGCATTCAAGCGGATATCCTTTTGATGGACGAGTGGTTAAGTGTGGGTGATGCCCAATTTAATGAAAAGGCGGCTAAGCGTTTGAATGAAATGGTTGAAGGGGCGTCGATTCTGGTGTTGGCAACACATTCTGATGCGCTCTTAAAATCCGTGTGTAACAGAGTAATGACGATGGAAAAAGGGAGGGTCATTAATCATAGCCTTTTAACAGATTAAACAGTCTAATTATTTGGGCTCAATACCAGTGTTTTATGGTCGCCGAAATTCATTAATACTTCTTTTTGCCATTCCATTCTCGGTTCAACACTAACGGGTAAGTGAGTATCTAATAGCTTATTGATTAATGGGGTTTCTTTATTAAGTTCTAACGACCTGTCTCTGAATTCACACATGTATTCCTTATATAAAGAATTCAAGTCAGACTCTTTTACATTGTCATTCTTAGGGTAATGTTTTGAGTCTAAAAAGCCTTCATACCTTATCGCTTTGATATGTTGATTGAAAACGGGCTTGTCAAGGGCTGAACCTTCTCGATAACCAAACTTATCCTTTTTTACAGTGATATTAAAAATACCTGTTGATATTGCAAAGTGCTTTAGTTTAACTGGAGTTTTTTCAGTATTTATTGGGATAGTCACGGAATTGTTAAAAAAATCGTCAATAAATAGCTGCATCTCTGAGGTGGGAGTTAGGGAGCTAATTCTAGCCTGATAACCGATAGAAGAGTCTTTGTTTACATAGGCAGCATCAAGTTTGCCTCCACCTTCATTTGAAGTGCGAAACATGGCTTCAGTTGACGTTGGTGTCGGATACCATGAATTCACATGATAGGGTAACTCTGTCATTTGAGATTGTTCCATTGTGTTGTTAATTTTTTCATAGTCGTTATTCTTTTCATCAAATCGTATTCGATTAAAATCACCAATAGCTATTGTGCAATCAGTATCAACTGATGCTTTGTGCGTATTTATGGCGTTGTTTATCTGGGTTATTTTATTTCTCGCCCTGACAACGGCCTGCTCAGTAATAACCTGAATAGTCTTTTCTTGATCTTCTTTATCTTTGTAGGCTACGACAATACTTGATGAACCAATATATTTTTGATAAAAAGTATCATTGCTCTTGAATCCACCTCCTCCTGCTTTTTCTTGGGGATCGTAACTTTCTGTGTTCAGGTTGTGCAGGTCTACCGTTTCTATAACATTATTGTTTTTGTTGTAGACAGTTGCGCAAGATTTAAAATCATTTATCTTAAAATCATCACCTTCCTTTACAAGTATTGCATTTTTAAAACCTGTATCAACAGTAAGCATTTTAACGGCTTTTTTCTTCTGTTGAGGGTCATTTAAATTCAATAATAAATCATTATTGTTTTTTATTTCAAAGTTCTCTTTAAATCGAATCAGGTTGTTAAGGCTGTTCGAACCAGATAAACCAATATGAGTAAAGCCTTCATTATTTAGATGCGCTAAGAGCGATGAAAAAAATCTTTCGTTTTCGCCTTCTGGTAAATAATCCATATAACTTACGTCATTTTCAAAGACTGTTGTACCTTTTAATTCCTGTAATGCCAATATATTGATATCGTTTTTTTTAATCTGATCGATAAGAGCAAAGATTTTATTATTCAAATATAGACTATGTATATCTTTATCAGGGGCGAAGCTTGCCAATATCAACTGCAGGCTCAGTGAATTATAATCGAAGGCATAGTTTCTTGATGCTATAGTGGGAGGGGTGGAATAAGAATTTTTATGCATCGAATTAAAAATAGCCACAATGAAAAAAATTCTCAGAAAGTTCACGATTATTGGACCTTATGTTGAAATAGGGCATCTTGGGGATGAGGCAGTTAAGAAGGCACCATTTATGGTTGTATAGTCACATCCCACTTCCCGAGCTAAGCATGCCTGGTAATGTAGGGCTGAAGTCATCAAGTGTTTCCTTATTTGGATTTACGCCTTTCGTATAAACCTTGTCAATTAAATCAGCAAATGTCTTTTTACATTTAGGCACAAGATTTTTTGTCTACGCCATCACCGCAGGAACGAAATTTAGGAGAGCACCATTCCAATGCTTCTCCAAAAAATGCCCACCGTCTTTCAATGGGATTATATTTTCTGTGATAGGGTGAGGTTAGTGAACAAGCCTTATTCTCAGCCCAGTTTGACTGGAAAATTGTACCATTCGTAAAATAAATTACGTTCGTTGACTATTACTTTCATAGCCATTGTCTGCATAAATAATCAGTTCATCTTTGTCCTTGTTAGCTTCCTTGACATCTCCCACCACAATTGCAGCGCATCACAAATAAAGTCGCTCGGTTTGTAAGAGCGGCCATAAACAACATGGAGCTGGTTGTTAAATCCCAAATGGCGCCATCTTGTCT
>CAKMZU010000027.1:5796-9657 GCA_929200485.1 uncultured Gammaproteobacteria bacterium
TCGGCCAGATCGTGATCCGTGCTTCTACAGCCTCTGCCCCACGAGATTTACCTGCTCTCGAATAATCGGCAAGATTAACAGTGACTTTACAGTCTATACTGATGTGCAAGGTTTTTTTACCTTGACTTGCTCCTACCTGACGCTATTGATATTGTCGAAGATGGCGTTAGTTCCTGGTATTTTTTTTTCAGGTTTTGATTTCTGCACCTTACGGAGCTTATAACTCATCCTGTTCAAAATATTGCTGATGGCTCGCTCTTTAGGAAGTAAGTCTTATTGCCAGTTTTTTCATCGATTAGCTTTTGTCACACAGCTTTTGCCGTTATTCGGGTGTAGGCAAATGTATTTCTTAGCTGTGAATTTGCTTGGCTTTCAGGTTCAACCAAGCTACGAATGTCATCCTCAAGGTTGTCCAGCGCAACTTCGGATTTCTTTTTCTCACTAGGTCCATAATTGCCATAACAGATCGTACCTGTTCTTTTTTCATTGATGCCTAATGCAACGACTTTTCGACCAAATCCAAATGTTGACTCTGTCAATCTGGCATTTCCATTGAAAAGTGATTCGGAAACTTCTGCAATAAAATACCTTTTATCAGTGCCTTTTAGTAACTTGAAGGCGAGCTTTAAAAGTGGGATATACCGAGATGGAGTGTTAAGTGATGTTGGCATGAGATACTTTTAAATAATAGACGACTTTTGACTTGTAAGACATCATACACTTGTAAGGTTTAAAGTTCTACTTCCCTTGGAGACATTTGATAGCGTCAAGAGTTAGTCATTTTGTTCATTGAGTTAATAGATTGAGTGCATACAAATAAGTTTCATCAGGTTGGGTTAGATTATCTTTGATAAAAGGTTGAATTTGGATTTCTTGATGAAACTAATTGCAATGTGTTGACGATGGTAAAAGGGAGAGTCATCGATCATGGCGCTTTGACGGCGTAAAGTGGCAGGAATCGTGTCAATATTTGCTGGCACGATTCGAATGATGCGTTAAGCTATCTTCTTTCGAACAGCCAAAAAATCTTTTGCAACATCCATAGCATCGCTAATAGTGACATCCATATCCAGATAACGGTAAGTGCCTAGACGCCCAACAAAGGTAACCTTTTCTTCTTTAGCGGCCAGATTTTCGTAAGTTTCAAGAATCTCCGGGTCTTTTACCAAGCGAATAGGATAGTAGGGGATGTCGCCTTCTTCACAACTTCTCCTGTGTTCTTCAAAGTAAACGGTTTTCTCAAAGCTCTCCCAAGGGGTGAAGTATTTATGTTCAGCAATTCGTGTAAACGGAATATCTGCATCAGGATAATTCATCACGGCACACCCCTGAAAGTCACCGTCGCCAGTTTTTTTAATAAAGTCTAATGTGCGATAGGGTAGTCGACCATGTGCATAATCAAAATAGCCATCTATTGGTCCAGAATAAAATACATGCTGGTAGTCGTTAATTTGGTTTTTATTAAAGGCGGTATTTAATTTAACGGAGATTAAAGGGTGATCTAAAATATTTTCAACCAATTGGGTGTAACCCTCTTTTGGCATGCCCTGATATTTGTGAAAAAAATAGTTGTCGTCGTAATTAAATCTTACCGGTAATCGTTTCAAGATACTTGCGGGTAATACATTCGTTGATAGCCCCCATTGTTTTTCGGTGTAGCTTTTGAAAAAAGCCTCATACAATTCTTGCCCAACAAAAGCCAAGGCTTGTTCTTCAAAGGTTTCTGGATTATCGATACTTTTATCGGCCAGGTTTTCAATAAAGGTTTTAGCTTCTGATGGTGAGAAGGTGCTTTTAAAAAATTGGTTAATCGTATGAAGGTTTATGGGTAACGAGAAAACCTGATCGCAAGTGGTGGATTTCACTCGATTAGTATATGGCATGAACGTCGTATACTGGTTGACGAAATCCCAAACGCTTTTGTTGTCGGTATGGAAAATATGCGGCCCATAAGCATGCAGCATAATCCCGGTTTCCTCATCTCGGTAGGTATGGCAGTTACCAGCAACATGGTCTCTTTGATCAATGATCTGAATGGGAATGTTAGCATCAGCTAAGGTTCTTGCAATGACGGCACCTGAAAATCCAGCACCAACGATAAGAATCATAGTTACCTCGAATAAAATAACCGAATTGATGACACTTTATCAAAGACAAATGTCTATATAAAGTGAGAAGTCTTAAACGTTAAAAATAGAAAGACGCGATTCATGAAACTGAGGCTGCACTTAAATTAATTGTCTGCAAGAGGATACTTAATGCGAATTCCAAGATCAGCTAAACGAGCGTTGGCTATAGTTGCTGGGCTCTGTTTAGTAGCGATTTACTGGTATGTCACTTCCCGCGTGCCGCCGTCAGCGAGTA
The DNA here is from genome assembly GCA_929200485.1 of uncultured Gammaproteobacteria bacterium. Lineage (GTDB taxonomy): Bacteria > Pseudomonadota > Gammaproteobacteria > Pseudomonadales > DT-91 > CAKMZU01. The sequence continues at coordinate 8,161 of CAKMZU010000027.1, forward strand.
TAGAACCTAATATTACTAAACTCTTTGAGCAAAAACAGAATAACGTGGCTGTTGAAGGAGTCGGTAGGGTGTTGAGGCTATTGCCAGATGATAAAAAAGGGCTGCCTCACCAGCGTTTTATTTTAAAGCTTCCATCGGGAACTCATGTATTAATTGCTCATAATATTGTGATAGCACCCAAAATATCCGAACTTTATCAGGGGGCTAAAGTTCAATTCAAGGGCATTTATGAGTGGAACTCCAAGGGTGGGGTTGTCCATTGGACACACAAAGATTCAGATGGTAAACACCCTGATGGCTGGCTACAATTTCAAGGTAAGCTGTACCAATAATGGACTGATCGATCAGGGTTACATGGCATTCACTTATACATTATTAACGGTGTTGCTTTGGTCAACTATTGCAACAGCGTTTAAGCTTGCGCTGGCTGAATTATCTCCATTACAGCTGGTCGCTTGGTCTTCGTTGGTCAGTTGGCTTTTTTATTTGTTGCTGATGCTGTTGAAAGGCAGCGTTAAAATGGCAATGATCGAGCTGCTAAAAAAGCCCCTGTTTTATTTAACGCTGGGTTTATTAAACCCTTTTATTTATTTCTGGTTGGTGTTTGAATCCTTCGCAAGATTATCCGCGCAACTGGCTCAGGCTATTAATTATACCTGGCCTTTTGTGATGACACTGCTAAGCGTTTTTGTTGGAAAAAAGCTCTCTCGTAAAAATATTGTTTTACTGTGCTTGGGCTATGTGGGTTTGCTCATTGCCGTGACTCAGGGCAATGTTGATTTTTATAAAGAAGTTAACTGGATTGGAGTCGTCATTGGATTAGTGAGTACGCTGACATGGGCCGGTTTCTGGATTTTGCAATCGGCCGTTAAAGCAAAACCTGAATTGACGCTTTTTGTCACATTTACGATTAGTGTGCCGCTGTGTTTTATTGCGTTGTATTTCAAGGAAGGTATTTCATTACCCACTTTGTCAGGGCTGGGTTTTTCACTCTATGTCGGTTTGATAGAAATGGGAATCACTTATTGGATCTGGCTTAATGCCATTCGATTGTCGGAAAATGTTGCCCGATTGAATCAATGGATATTGCTAACGCCTGTGATCTCGCTTTTTTTCATCGCAAAGGTGTTACAAGAGTCTATTCATTTGACGACATTTATTGGGTTGGGTCTGATACTTATTGCTATTTTGTTAGATCGATTGCCTCAAAAGCGTCAGAGGCGTTAATGGCGATTAGTGGTGTGATGTCGCCAATAATGCTCGACGGATTGGGCGGTATCGCCAAAGAAACGGTTAAATTTGGGTCTATCATTGATCTGATAGCTACCGCCTTTTTTGTAGGTGGCTATTTTTCTTGGTGTATTACTACTATTATCCCACAGATGAAATTCATCGTATAAGCCTTCTTTTATTTGATTTGGATAGACTGTGTCACGAAGCTCGTCGGCAATTTTTGAACCAAAATGGGAAGGAATGTTCCTCCCGCCATTATTACGC
>CAKMZU010000027.1:9667-18939 GCA_929200485.1 uncultured Gammaproteobacteria bacterium
ATACGTCGATCTGCTTCATTATCGGGAACCCAAACAAAATGGCCTACGGTCTTGTATTGCTTAGCCTTTGCCATTTTTAGGTGTTCCGTGCGTTTGCCTGTCCCTTGCACTGCAACATCCTGCTGTTGAGATATTGCGTCTCGTAAATATTCACTGGTTCTTATTCTTGAAAGATTGTGTACCAAATCAGGTTGGGAAATATCCCAACCTGGCAAGGTTGTTTTTATTTGGTCAGGATCAATATGGATAGTATCATCGGGTAATTCAAAACTATTAGCAGAGATAAGCGATGATTTTCCAGCTCCCGGTGTTCCACCAATAAAGAACAGCGTTGGATTATCAACCTCAGATGTTTGATCGGTAGTTGTTTCCTGTTGATTGATGGTTGATAGTAGCGAATTAGGCTTTTGATATTTTGATCCCGTTCGCCGAGTACCCGATTTGTTTTCGGTTTTGGTTAAAGGATGTATGCGTGTTTGAATTTCTTCGGGGTCATCGGTTGGCTTAGGCTTTTTATCTCTCTGACTGATAACAGCAGCAGCAATCAAGCCGGATGCAGTAATGGCGATAAGGGAGGCAGCGATTCCTGCTTTTTGCGTTTTGTTAAGTCCGTGAGTTAATGGTGAGAAAATAAAGGCAATGTAGAAGGAGATAACGAGAATTTTTTTTTTAATTTTGGCAATAAATTTCATGGTTAACCCCTTTGGTGACCATGACTGTTCATAATCCAATTAGGTTAATTTAACTAGTCATAAAGATGAGAATAAGTAAATCAGGCAAAGAGTCGGTATAAATAAGCTTATTAGAGAGTGTGGCAGTGGCAAGGTCTATTGCAGCTTTGCAATATGACGCTGTTTTAATTTTTCATCAATGACAGCTAAATTCACGAAGTGAAATACGTTAAATAATTTTTATATATAAAATTTAACACCGTATTATTGGAATTCATTCTGTTTAAAAAACTATCAGAATATATAATGGATCAAATTAGCCTGAGACCTTCTTTATCTTCCAAAGTAAATAGCTAAGTCCACCAATAGCAAGTGCACCGAGACTCAGTGCGGCTATGGTTTTAGTTGGGCTGTTTTTTTCAGCCATTTGGTCTGTTGGTTTCGTTTCTTTTTTAGGGCTTTTGGATTCGGGTAAAGTACGAGCTTCAAGTTCTAAAAACGTCGGGTATTTTTTTGAATGGATGGCGCATCCATAGGTGTTATCTGCGGCAGCGAAATGGCCTTTTGAGGTTTTTTCAAGAAAAACCTTGTACTCACCACTTGGCTTGACAAATATTTCTGAAGGTACTCCTACAAACGACGTATCCGTAGTATCTAGGCGTTCGAATGTGTCGTATTTAAGGTCAATAATATCACCCACTTTGACGTCAGACTGACTTTGTTCAACACTTTGTACGATAGCTTTTGCATTGATTTTCCATTCAATGGTTGATGGATGTTGATTCCCCGTTTGTTGGTTAACCTGGATGACTTTAACGGTGAGTTTTTCGCGGGCATTCTTTTGACCTTGGGCGATCCATTCAGGATTAACTATCGCATGATTCATTTGTGAGAAGGCCAATAACAAAAAAAAGCTTAGTTTTAACTCTTTGCTAGAAAAAAACATGCTTATTTTCTCCATAAAACTCTATTGTATTTAACGTATTTATAAGAGCAGATCGAAAAACGATGGTTTTATTTTTATGTTAAAGGTGAGCGTATTTTAATGTTGTTTTGGCCGGCAATTAAAACCATCCAGTGAAGGCAGAGCAAGCAAATAGGCTTTACCCCACTTTTTTCCGGTAACCCAAAGGCATTGGCTGGATTTGTCATAAAATGCACCATTAGCGGTTATGCCAGTAAACCAGGTGGACCAGGTTTTATTTAATGAAGATAAATCGATTTTAATGCTTGGTTGTTGGTGAGTATTGTTTTTTATCGGGATAAAAAGCAGTTCATTGTCTTTCCAGACATTCACCATAAGCTGATCACCTATCGTGGACAAGGCGTTAAGGTTCAAGATGGGGCGGTGATTGGCATTTTGAATACTGATACTGTCAATTCGCTTAAGTGTCGTATCATAACGGTCAATATGACTTGAACCATTACTGATGTAGATGGAATCATTGACATGAGCAATGCCCCAGGTTTCATCAGGGATGGGCTTTGTATCGATTATTTGAAGGGTGTCTGGATTGAAGACCAAGAGTGTTTTCTCACGCCAGGTTATTGCCCAAAGCTGGCCATTAACCATGGTAATGTCTTCTAAGAAATAGGCGTCATCAACTCGCTTTTCTTTTAGGATATTTCCTTGTTTATTTAACTTAACAATACGTGATTCACCATAACGTCCGCAGCTTAAGTAGATGTTTTCATGGTTTAGCAAAAAACCTTGAGTGAAACAGTCTTTCGGTAAGTTAATTTCAGCTTTAATGATAAAAGGCGTGTTTTTAACTTCTGCAAGCGCAATGGTATTAAGAAATAATAGGATTGTTAAGAGTAGATGTGTTGGTGAGATTATCATGATGAAGGCTTTGTATAGGGTTGATTTTGAACAATCGCCCGAATCAAAAATCTTGCCGGGTGCAGGCTTTGGATTTTGTCCGTGCTTAATGGAAAAAAGTCAGAGGTTAGGTAATCCGCAAGTATTTCAGCACATAACGGGGCGCTGGTATAGCCTTTTGAGCCGAACCCTGTTAACACAAAAAGGCCTGGGTGATATTCGCCAACTTCTGGGATAGTCGCATTTTTATTATGCTTTAATGGCGCATAGCGTGTTAAGAAGTCATGGCTCTTTGGAATAGGCCCGACTAAAGGTAAGTAGTCTCGAGTAGTGGCTCGAAAGCCTACTTTGCCAGCTAATGTTTCATAAGCTTGAGTATAAGGAACATTGAAATCAGGTAAAACGTTCAGCAGCTTCTTAAGGTTTTGCACTTGTGATTCTGCGCTGAGGGTATCCTCCTGACTGCCAAGATCATAACTTGCACCTAATTCATAATGAGAAGACGACAAGCTTGGGCAGATATAGCCTTCATGACAGATAATCTGTTTGACTTTGGGTAAATTATCAACAGGAATATGAGTGACTTGTCCGCGGATTTTTCCTGTCTTCCAGAAGAGATTAGGGTCGATGGACGCTATCTGCTCCTCGGCAGCAATGCTGGTCGCTAAAATAAGGGTCGTTGTTTCTTTTTTTCCTGCGTTGGTATCTAAAACCCATCGGTTGTTTTCAAATTGTATCTTTTCAATATGCGTATCTAACAATAATTCAACATTAGTTAATAAGTCAGTGCTAAAAAGTTCTTTGGTGTTGATCCAGCTGCCGTCTGGGTAGAATAGGGCCGACTGTTGGGTAGCAAGCCCACTTAAATTTTTCACTTCATCCGGCTTAAGAAAAGTGACCTGTGAGTCAGCATCAAGGCAGTCCTGAAAATGCGCAGCGATATTTTGAGGTTTTGATTCATCATCAAAGAGTTGGATTAACCCAGGGGTATTTAACGCGTTTGGATGGTGGGTTCGATAATACGATAATGCGTAGTGAAAGGCTGAAAAATGGAAATCTGCTAACGGTCCTTTTTTATCGGAAAAGTTAGGGAATAACACCGCTTGTTGGTTAGCACGCGGCAGAATCGTTTTAGCACTGTCAATGACAGTGACCTTAAAACCGCGTTCTGATAGTTTATGTGCAGTACAAAGTCCTGCGATACCTGCACCAACCACAGTGACCTCATCAGACATTATTTGGGGTTTATGAAAAATCGGCCAAAATGCCGATTTTTTTGGCGTGCTGGCTTTTATTCTTTTGGTATTAACCGCAAGTGGTAATCCTTGATAACGGCCAGCGATCATTTCTCTTTTTCGGCCATAGCCTTTCACTTTTTTGGTGCGGAATCCTTGGTGTCTTAATCCTCGATTGACAAACCCTGCCGCAGTAAAGGTCGCTAACGTGGTTTGGCGGTGGCTTAATTTTTCCATGACCGAGAATAAATCATCTGTCCACATGGATGGATTTTTAGCAGGGGCAAACCCATCGAGAAACCAGGCATCTACCCATCGATCTTTATACGTGTGTGCAAGATCTGGCAGTGCCAAGAGGCTTTCAAAGCCTTTACAGGCATCATCAAAAATTAAGGTGAGTGAAATATTGTTGCTTATTGGAAGACGGTGAATGCCTTGCACTAATGGGGGGTAATGCTGAATCAATTTATCCGCCAAAAACGCCAGGGATGGCCATTGGTTTACAATGGATTTGAGGTCAGTTTTGGGGATGGGGTGTTTTTCAACAGAGATAAAATGTAGGCGTTGATGATGGTCTTCTGGATGTAAGCGAGTGAACAATTCAGCAGCTAATAGAAAGTTTAACCCGGTGCCAAATCCGGTTTCTGCAATGGTGAAGGCGCTTTTAGGTGAACCTTTGTAAAGTTTGGCAAAACGTTCATGGAGCTGGTTTTGCTCAATAAACACGGCTCGACTTTCATTGATGCCATTGCTTTTGCTTGCTTCGTCTTTACTGAAATACACATCATCAAAGACTGATGAAAAAGGGATGCCGCTTTCAAGTGTTTCGATCGCGGCAGGTTGGATTTTATCAGGCACTTTATAACCCAGATGTTATTAACCGAGTGTGACAGAAGGTAATTCAGGGGCTGTCACTGACATTTTCTCTTTTGGAGCCATGACGGTCGCTGTGCCCACTGCGACGACTTTGCCGTCTTGGTTGGTGCAGCTGCAGTCCAAGGTAACAATGGCCTTTTCTTCACGAATATTGCTGACGGTCAAGTTAACTGTAATGGTATCATCGATAAAGACAGGCGCTTTAAATTTCAAATCCTGTCCCATATAAATCGTGCCAGGCCCTGGCAGCTCAATCGCTAAGGCGGCACTGACTAACGCGCCGGTATACATGCCATGCGCAATGACGGCACCAAATGGGGTGGTTTTGGCAAAGTTATCATCTAGATGGACAGGGTTTACATCACCAGAAACCTTGGCAAATAACTGGATGTCTTCAAGCGTACAGGTTTTGCTGTAGGTGGCAGTTTGCCCTAGGCTTATCTCATTGATGGGTGTGTTGGTTAATTGTGTCATAGCTTATCTCTAAAAATAGTCGCTTAAAATTAGGCTCTTAGTTCTTATCTCTAAATACAGAGTTCTTCACGGCGGCGTCTTTATTCATGAGCGAGTGTAACAAAACTTTGAGTAAAAAGGGATTCAGGGAACTGAACTATTCCCAAGCACGATTTTCTAAAGGGTTTATTTGGATAGAGTTTTCGGATGATTACATTTTGCTATCAATACGCAAAATGGCAGGGTATATTTTTTCTATTTAGCGTATTGATAATTAGTCTATTTAAAGGAGTTCATGTGTCTGCAGAGATTCAGGCTGGAATAAATACCGAGAATCATAAAACAGCGTCTCAAGAAATAGGTTATCAAGAAGTTCTTGATTTCTGGTTTCAGGAGTTGACGCCGAAACAATGGTTTGAAAAAGATCCGGCTTTGGATAAGCTGATCACTGAACGCTTTGGCGAAATCTTTGATAAATTACTTACAGGCGATCTTGGCTGGCGAAAAGATCCTCTGGGTATCCTTGCGGAAATTATTGTACTGGATCAAATGAGTAGAAATATCCATCGAGGGACAGCAAAAATGTTTTCTGGGGATACCAAAGCGTTAAATGCCTCTAAATCTCTGGTTGCGTCAGGGCAGATAGCCCATTTCACAAAAAACCAACAAAACTTTGTATTGATGCCCTATATGCACAGTGAATCCATTCAAGATCATGAAGTTGCCATTGAATTAAGAGAAAAATACCATTTGGAGCTTACCTGGGAGTTAAAACATAAAGAAATAATTGAGCGTTTTGGGCGATATCCACATAGAAATGCATTATTAGGTCGCGTTTCAACCCAGGAAGAGCTGGAATTTCTCAAAACACCCGACTCCAGTTTTTAATAAGCTTTTTATGCTGTGTCAATTTAACAGCGAGCTATCTCCATACTAAGAGCTGTCTTTTGAAAAGCTCAGAATGAATGGACACACCTACGCACATTCTTATTTTATGCTCTTAGTGTGCGGTGTAACCATAAAGATAAATCAGTAGCCAATAGAATAATTGAGATGGAGAACTTTTTCTCCATTGATGACATTTAAAGAGTTACTTGGCGGCAGGCTTATGACCCTTTATTTGATACAGGCTTTTATCTATCTGGGCGCAGCGGTTCTCTTCGTTCCTCTTGCAAAGCGTTTGGGCTTTGGCTCTGTGTTAGGTTTTTTAGTGGCGGGTGTCATTATTGCACCACTCATCTCTATGTTTGGTGGGCAATCAGACGGGTTGCAGGAATTTGCTGAGTTGGGTGTGGTTATTATGCTCTTCCTTATTGGGTTAGAGCTCGAGCCACCAATGCTATGGGCTTTGAAACATCGTTTGATTGGGCTTGGAGGCCTTCAAGTCTTACTCACTATTGTCGCTGTTTTTTGTCTTGCGATCCTTTTCAATGTGAAATGGCAAATTGCATTGGTGATGGCGTTTATTTTCGCAATATCCTCAACGGCCATTGTTTTACAATTGTTTGAAGAACAGCGGTTAATTAATACAGAGGGGGGCATAAACACCTTCTCAGTGTTATTGATGCAGGATATTTTTGTGATACCAATGATGGCAGTGATTCCCCTGTTATCAATGAGTGGAACATCAATAAGCCAGGCCGAGATATCCAGTGCAGTTCATGTGACCAATGATCCTCCTATACTGGCCAGGTTGTTATCAGAGATCGCCGCTTTGTCTGGCTGGCAATACGCAGCTCTTTTGATTGTGACTATTGCGCTGGTTATTTTTGGCGGCTGGTTTTTAAGCCGCCCCCTGTTTCAGTACGTTGCTCGATCAAACCTGAGAGAAGTGTTTACGGCTGTGGCGTTGCTTATCATTATAGGTGTTTCAGCATTGATGAGTCTGGTAGGTTTATCCCCTGCTTTAGGGAGTTTTCTGGCTGGCGTTGTACTTGCTAATAGCGAATTTAAAAAAGAATTGGAATTTAATTTAGCCCCATTTAAAGGCTTATTAATGGGGCTGTTCTTTATAACCGTTGGTACAGGCATTCATCTTGAAACCTTGTTTTCAAATATTAACTGGGTATTAAGTCTGACCATTGGGCTGCTGGTGCTTAAAATAGGCATTATCTTCTGCATTTGTACGTTGTTTGGTTTGCCTAAAGTTGATCGTTGGCTAATGGGGTTGAGCTTGGCGCAGGCGGGTGAGTTTGGATTTGTGCTACTCTCATTTGCAGAGATGCAATCTGTAGTACCGAAAGAAGTGGCGGATATTTTATCTTTGGTCATTGCGCTTTCGATGTGTATATCACCCTTCTTATTTTTGCTTTACCAAAAGAAGGTCTTACCTTTTTATGAAAAGCAAGAAAACAGCCAGGGTGAAAATGATGTTATTGATCATCCGAGCCCCGTTATTATTGCTGGCGTTGGGCGTTTTGGGCAAATTGTTAATCGTTTTTTACGCTCAGCGGGTATTGAAACCATAGCAATTGATCATCAGTCGCAGCAAGTGGAGTTAATGCGGCAGGTGAATATACGGGGTTTTTACGGTGATGCAAGTCACCCAGACATGTTGTACGCTGCAGGTATTCGAGATGCAAAACTGTTAGTCATTGCTTTTGATGATAAAGAGCAAGCGGTGGCTTTAGTCAAATATGTAAAAAAAACCTACCCGAATATCCCTGTTTTTGTACGATCTTATGATCGCAGACATTATTTTGAATTGTGTCAAGCAGGGGCAGATTTTATTGTAAGTGAAACCTACTACTCAGCACTGGAGTTAGGAAAAGAAGCATTAAAAAAACTGGGCGTTCATCCTTTTATTGCCAGTCAGAAAAAATCCACTTTCGCTGAGTTAGAGGAGGGTTTTAGAAAAAAACTGTTTGAAACCTGGCAGGAATCCGACGGGGATAAACAGTTTCAATCCTCATACCAGGCGTTATTTTTGGAGCTTGAAGCCCTTTTAGCAGAACGAATGCCCAAGGCGCATAATGATAATGAGAAAAGTAACCGTTTTAACGAGAAAGGTTTTTGAATTATTATTTCCGCTAGGTTTGCCTCTGGCGTTTGCGTTTATTTGCTCTGGAGTTTGCGTTTATTTGCTTTGCCTTGCCCTTGGATTGGCGTTTAAGGCGTTTAGGTGCATTGGAATCTTCATCACTCTCAGATCCTGATATATATCTTGATGATTCACTCTGCATTGATCCTGATGATTCACCCTGGTTGGATTCCAAATTAGGTCTGGTTACTTTGGTTTGTTGCTCCTTAAGTTTCAAAGTAAGTAAGTTTTCTTCGGTTGAATAATTTTCTATTAATGTTTCATTGAATTTGTTTGCAGTAGATTCAATGATTCTTTGTGTCTGTTCATCTATTTCACTTGAATCAATATTGGCATATTCTTCTTCAAGTCGTCTCATCGTAAGTATTGCGTAACCAGAAAATGGGCCATAGATTCCCTTTGAGAGCATCCAGGCCATTTTTTGAGATGACTCCATGATTACTTGATTTCTTTCTTCCGAATTTAGATCTAGTTCATTAAAGGGAATCACTGGTTGGCCAACAGAATTATACATAACGTCGAAACAAGTATTTTTTAAATTATTGCTAAATTCTTTTTTTGTGGAATTATTTTCAAAATGATCATCGTTCTTTTCATTGCGAGTAAGTCTAAAGTTATTTGGTATCTCTATTTTAGCATCGTCGGGTGCGAGAGCTCTTAATGTATGGTTATAAGAATCTGCAGTAGATGTTAAACTAGCTCTTGTCTCTTCACTGATGTCCTCTGGATTAGTATCAATAAAAATTATATTTAAACGTTTGATGATTTTTGTTCTATCTTTATGGAGTTCTCCATAGATACCGTTTTGATTAACGTAAGCATTTATTTGGTATGCCTTCATTAATTGATGAAGGCGATTTTTTGACGTTGCTTCTAGAATAGTTTCTTTCGCTTCGCTTATACACAAAGCCTTATAAATAGCATCGAAAAAACATTCTTTTAAAGGTTCATCAGATGTCCCAGCATTGATTGTTGTTGTGAGAGAAATTAGATGGGTTACTAGAAATAAAGAAATAAGTTTTGTCATGATAAAGCTTCGGAAAATTTAAATAAATTAAGTAAGTCTATTAGTATCTGTGATTATTTTTAAATAAATTAGTTCATGAAAAAATTAATCGCCGAAACATACCCTTTATCACCATAGAGGGCACCCCACAGATCTTCACACATTTCGG
>CAKMZU010000028.1:0-6664 GCA_929200485.1 uncultured Gammaproteobacteria bacterium
GTTTATTACGGATTTTATCTAAATGCGCGTAAAACAAATCAAAAAATTGCGCTTTGCGCTCTAAAGAAACCGGCTCAGTGAGAATTGACTGAGGGATAAGAATCGAACCAATACTGATGTGTTCGAAATCCGCCTGAATAAAACGTGCCTCACCATCAAAATCAGTGAAACCCAACCCCGACATAATGGCTTTCGGTAGCTTTCGCGTATAAATTGCTACGCCATTTTGACCATCAGGATTATCAAAAAAGTAAGGGAAATACCCTTCAGGAAAAAAAATGCTTTCTGTTAAGTCGAATTCCGTTGCCCTAAGATCTTGAATGCAAATGATGTCTGCATCTTGGTTTACAACCCATTCAAAGAAGCCTTTATCTTTGGCTGATCTAATCCCATCAGCAGAAAAATTGATAATTCGCATACACTACCTTAACTTGGCGCCTGGATGAATAGTCAATTATTTTTCTTAACGTTTACTAAACGTTTTATTAAATAAAATGTGGATTTTGATTATTTACACCAACACAATTGACCGATAAGGAGTAATGCTGAGATAATCTCTCGATCCTGAGCAACTATGCTTATCAATTGTTTCATCAATTAGGTGGTTGACCAAAAGCCTAATGATTACCGAATATCATTGTAGAACACCTTTTTCTTATTTTTTTGTCCTGTCTGTATTTGTTATGCCAATTACAGAAAGCAAAACGGGCTTATAAATAGCTTTAAATAAAAAAGGTTTTCTTCAAAGTTATAGTATCGACAAGAGTATAACAGAATAGTTGCCTTCGATTATTAAATTTTTACACTTTCTTTACACAACAATCATCCAACAAAACGCAAGATTTCATGATGACAAACCCTACCGAGACCACATTTATTGAGGCCGCCATCGATTCAGAAGCGCTTCTGTTTGGCGAATTTACATTGAAGTCCGGTCGTATAAGTCCGTATTTTTTTAATGCCGGAAAAATGGTTCAGGGAAAAACACTTTCTGAACTTGCTGCCTGTTATGCGGATACCATTCAGGCATCTGGCTTGGAATTTGATGTACTGTTCGGCCCGGCATACAAAGGCATCTCACTTGCCGCATTAACCGCATCAGCGCTATACGAACGTCATGGTATCGATAAGCCTTTCGCCTACAACAGAAAAGAAAAAAAGGATCACGGCGAAGGCGGCCAACTCGTTGGCGCAGATATTCAAGGTAAAAAATTATTGGTCATTGATGATGTCATCACTGCCGGCACTGCCATCAAAGAAGTTTCAGAGTTAATTAATGGAACGGGCGCAAAGATATCTGGCGTCGTCATAGGCCTTGATCGTCAGGAAAAAGGTAGAACAGACCTCTCTGCAATCGCACAAATTCAAAAAGACTTTGATATAACTATCAAAAGTATTATTCAGCTTGCAGACATAGTTGACTACCTCTCCAACAATGCGCAACATGACACCATAAAAAGAATTAATGAATATCGTGCAATTTATGGTGTTTCCGAATAAAACGTTACTTCGACTTGCGGCGGCAAAGCTCACTCTTTGCCTTGGCGTAGGTTCAATCCAGGCATCCAACTTGTATCGCTACAAAAACGAGCAGGGTACAACGGTGATGACTCGCAACTTGCCGGCAAAATACGCCAAAAACGGCTATGATGTGATTGACAAGCACGGCAGAGTCATCCAAACCGTTGAGCGTCAATTAACGGCTGAAGAATTTGCTCAGAAGTCCAAAACGGTCAATTTGGCAAAACAGCAACAAGCTGCCAAGGAAGCACAAGAAGCCTACGATATTTCACTTTTAAAACGATTTTCATTTGTTTCCGATATAGAGGCCGAACAGACTCGACGAGTCGAAGAATTAAAAACCCGTATCACTATTCTTAACAGCAACCTAAAAGCCGTTCGCCAAGAGGTTGATGCCGAATACCTAAAAGCAGCCAATCTTGAACGATCAAACCGAAAAGTAGGGGAATTGATTCAGGGCCGAATTCAACAACTCGAGCAACAAATTCTTTCAACCGAAGCACTTCTCGATAAACATCAAAATGATATTGTTGAACTAAACAAGGAATACGAGAGAGATATTCGACGTTTTAAAGAATTGTTAGCATTAAGATTCAAAGGTCAAACGGGAAATGCCCACTAGTTCATTGACCAATTTCCCTATCAGAATAAAGTACCCACAGTATAAAAATAAAACGCTCACTAAAATAACAATAAATAGGTGTGGAAGTGACCCAACCAACCGCAGGATCAGCGAAATTACAGGCCGTTTTGGTCATAGTCATATTATTAGTGGCTGTTTTTGGCACATACGCATTGATCACTCTCAACAAACACAAGCCAAAAGTCTATGATGATTACCGAACTCCCAAGGTTCACGTCATCAAGAGCGAATTTTCCAATCAACGTATCGACGTCCAGACAAGAGGATTGGTTAATTCCCGTATTGCCTTACCGATCCAGCCTGAAATCAGTGGTAAAATCGTTTGGGTATCGCCAAAGTGGGTCAATGGCGGTTTCTTTAAAAAAGGCGAAAAACTCTTTAGCATCGAAAAAACCCGTTTTCAAAACGATGTCGCCCAGGCCACCTATCAACTAAGAGAAGCCGAAAGCCAGTTACTTCAAGAATTAGGCCATGCTTATGTAGCACAAAGAGAGTGGGAAGGACGTTTATCCAAGGATAACGAAGCACAAAGAAAACTTGCCCTAAGAAAGCCTCAGGTTGCATCAGCAAAGGCACGAGTCACCTCTTCAAAAGAGTCACTCACTTCTGCCCAGTTAAACCTCAAAAAGACCGATGTTTACGCGCCGTTTGACGGATTGCTGGCCGAAAGGGCTATGAATGCTGGCCAGTTTGCAAGTTCAGGGCAACAAGCCGCTATTCTCTATGCCGTTGACACTATCGAAATCCGCGTACCCTTAACCTTTAATCAGATCAGTCTCATTGAGCTTCCAAGTATTGGATCATCGAGCCAACAAACCGTAAAAGTCACCGCTGACCTTGGCTCAGAGAGTCGTTCATGGGAAGGAAAACTGGTGCGGACTGAAGGCGTACTGGATCAGCGAACAGGTATTTTACACGCTGTCGTCAATGTTATTGACCCTTATGGCTTACAAAACCCTCAGGCGCACCCGCTTCACATTGGTACTTTTGTTGAAGTACATATTCCAAGCAAATCATTAGCTAAGGTGATTAGCTTACCCAGACATATTTTGCGTACTGGTAATACCCTGTGGGTGGTAAACGAAGAAAACCAGCTGAATATACGCACGGTAACCTTGCTTCCGACCAAAGGTGAAACCATGCATATCACTGGCGGATTAAAAGCAGGTGAACAAGTAGTCATTAGCCCTTTAACCAACCCTATCGAGGGGAAACTGGTTGAATTAGTGCCAAACGATAAGCCAAAAGAACCGTCTGAGCCTCTTGCTCAACACTCCAACCAAGGGTAGCCGTCATGCGTGAACAACAAAGAGGGCTAATCGCCTGGTTTGTCGAAAACCCCGTTGCGGCAAATCTTTTAATGTGGCTGATCATTGTCTCTGGTCTATTATCTGTTAATACTATTCGCAAAGAGATTCTTCCGAAACAGACCAAAGACACATTAAGTATTAGTGTTAGCTACCCTGGCGCTTCACCCATCGAGGTTGAAGAAGGTATTACGTTTAAGCTTGAAGAAGCACTTAAAAACATCAGCGGTTTAAAAAAAATCGAAGCCAAGAGCAGTTATGGCAAATCAAGCATTAGCCTTGATATAGATGAAAACTTTGATGCCGATAAGATTGTAAGTCAGGTCAAGATCGCCGTAGACAGCATTAAATCCTTCCCAAATCAGGCTGAAAAACCCGTCATCAATCAAAGCCTTGTGTCTAACTTAACCATTCAGCTGCAATTGCACGGTAAGAATCTTAACGAGAGAAACGCCAAGCTACTAGCCAACAGTATTAAAGAAGATCTACTGGCACAAACCGATGCAAAAAAGGTCAGTATCTGGGGTAAAAAACCGTTTGAGATTAGCATTGAAATTGACGAAGAAAAACTAAGAAAATATCAACTGACGATCGAAGATGTTGCCAGCAAAGTTCGATTAGAATCCATTAACCTACCTAGCGGGGGCATTGAATCGCACCGCGGGCTCATCATCCTGAGAGTTGAAGGGCAGTCTTATCAGCAAAAGGATTTTGAAAACCTGACCCTGTTAACTGCACCAGATGGGAGTCTCATTCGCTTAGGGGACATTGCGACAATCAATGACGGGTTCATTGACTATGACGCTAAATCTTACTTTGATGGTGAATACAGCATTGGCATTGCGGTATTTGCTGTTGGCAACCAGGATATCAGTAAGATTGCTGAGCAAGCCAAAGCTTACGCCAAACAAAAACAGCATTCTCTACCCGAAGGGGTCTCTTTAACACCATGGGGTGACATCACCTTTTATTTACAAACCAGTCTTAAGATGATGACGGACAATATGCTTTGGGGGGCATTTCTCGTTATCTTCATTCTGGCACTATTTTTAAATATTCGTGTTGTTTTCTGGGTTGTGGCTGGACTACCTGTCTGCTTTTTGGGTTCACTATTTTTAATGCCCATGTCTTTTGTGGACGTAAGTATTAATCTTGTTTCCATCTTTGGTTTTATCCTGGTACTCGGCATAATCGTCGACGATGCGATTATTATCGGCGAAAGCGTGGATAGCTCAATCAAAGAGAACGGCTTTTCAAACGATGCCGTTATTGCTGGTGTGAAAAACGTCTTTTTGCCTGCTTTTTTTGGCGTATTAACCACCGTCGTCGCCTTCTTCCCGATGATTTTAGTCGAAGGGCCATGGTCTGCAATGCCTAAGGCTATTGGCTTTATCGTTATCTTCTGCCTGCTGTTCTCTCTACTTGAATCCAAGCTTATCCTGCCTGCCCATTTAAGCACTAATCATCAAGGCGTGTTTAAAGTGTTTTCTTTCAGTTGGCATGAACGCTTCCAACAAAATAACAACAAACGATTAAATGGCTGGGTGGAGAAATACTATCAACCGCTTTTGAACAAGGCTTTGAAAAATCGTTATGTCACCGTGACGATTTTCATCAGCTTATTATTGTTGACCTTAGGATTAGTGGGCGGCAATCTGGTGAGATATATCTTATTACCTGAAGATAAAAGCGATTATTTAAAAGCCGAACTACGCATGAGTCATGGAACAACCGATGCCACCATGCGTGAGAAAACCCTATTGATAACCGATAGCCTGTATGATGTTGAGAAAGCTCATCAAGAGGCAACAGGTGATGACAGAAATATCATTAAACATTTATTTAACTTCAGACCCGATAAACGTGTAGCAGAATTCACTGTAGAATTGACGCGAATAGAAGATCGTTCGATGGACAGCACGGAAATCATCAAAGCCTGGCGCGAGCGGGTTGGAGAAATTCCCGGTGCAAGTTTATTAACTTTCTCTGAATTTCAAGAAAGTGACGCAAGCTCTCATCAACTTTATTACAAACTCACCAGTCGCAATAATGAAGAACTAGCAGCAGCTGCAACAGAGCTGGCAGAAGCGTTAAAAAAATACAATGGCATCTCTAACATTCATAACTCAGCATCGGGCTCACGAGAGAGCTACATACTTCACCTTACACCTAAAGCAGAAGCGATGGGTATTACCCTGGCAGATTTAAGTCGTCAGGTGCATTATGCTTTTTATGGTGCTGAGGCGCAGCGAATCCAGCGCGACAATGAAGAAATTCGTGTCATGGTGCGTTTACCCAAGCTAAAACGCAGCAGCATGGTCGACCTGCTGTCTATGGATATCAAAACCCCCGCGGGTGATTTTGTACCCTTAGCATCATTGGCAACCCTGGAGCAATCCAACCTGCAATCAACACTCACGCGGATTAATTACCAGTCAGCCGCCTTTGTTAAAGGGCGAGTGGATAAAACCGTGCTGAACCCTAGCACGGTCAATCGTGAAATTTCAGGGCAAGTGATAAAGGACATTCTTAACAAATATCCTTCCGTCAGCCGAGGAAATAACAACAGAAACACTGATGCCGAAAAGTTGGAATCAGACTTGATGATGTATTTTATGATCTCGCTGTTTGTGGTTTTTGCTTTGCTTGCGATTCCACTTAAATCTTACGGTCAACCCATCATTATTATGAGTGCGATCCCTTTCGGTATTGTCGGTGCCGTGCTTGGACATTGGGTGATGGGCTATTCAGTAAGCATGCTATCGATATTCGGCATGATTGCGCTAACCGGTGTTGTGGTGAATGATAGCTTGATTTTGGTGGTATTCATCAACCGCGCCAAAGAAAAAGGCATGTCGGTATTTAAAGCAGCCCTTGAATCCGGCCGTCAGCGATTTAGAGCGATCTTTTTAACAACCATTACCACCTTTGTGGGTGTTCTGCCAATGTTAATCGAGGATTCTGCCAGAGCTGAGAACATCATTCCTATGGCGATATCATTAGGTTTTGGAATTCTCTTTGCTACCGCTATTACATTGATTCTTGTGCCTTGTTGTTATTTGATACTTGCGGATATTCAAAAGCTGCTTGGTGGTAAACCGCAGGTCGTTGAGCAGCAGGGGTAAGGCTTTAAACCTGATAGAGAGGTGATATCAAACACCCTTCGACAAGCTCAGGGTGAACGGGGGGGGGG
>CAKMZU010000028.1:6674-7546 GCA_929200485.1 uncultured Gammaproteobacteria bacterium
GACATGGATCGATCGCCGTCCATCCATCCTGAGCCCAAACTTCACTTCATCCTGAGTCCGTCGAAGGATGCCCTTAAACCTAAAAAAACCAGTTGAAAACAACAACTCTTCTGGAGTGCATATAAGGTAAAGACTCTGGCAAATAGTAGCGCTCACCCAAATGGTTAATGCTTCTATTGACTTGATCACATTTAAACACAGGCACTATAGAGATTTTTTGAGTTTTAACTGCTGAATTTATGTTAAATAGACACCGAAATACAGGCATAAAAAAAGCGGGAAACCCACTTTTTTAGTTTGAATACTGACTATTGAATAACCCTTACATCAAAATCCTCTTTTGGACACCCTTGCTCACCTTCACATGATTTCAGCATCACTCGAACCCTCGCCCAATCCGGGCTTGAATTTGCAGTATTTGTATTACCTGTAACACTTCCTCGTTTTTCTTTGAGCTGTGTAGAATCATTGTCAACTGCATCTGCATCCCCCACATAAATTGCACTCGTGTTACCATCATAAGCTGACCAAGTACAATCCTGTGTAATATCTGTTGATGCGCCCTCTACGTTTCCACCAACATATACTGCCTCTGCTCGAAAGTTAGCTGTACTATTCAGTTGAATATCATAGGCAACTCTACCTTTCCCATCATAGTCAACAGAATCTCCCTCTCGATAAATTTTGATACTTTCAATCTCTAACTTACGCACCAAAACCATCTGTGTTGCTCGGACATCTGCTCCACAGGATGCAGAAATAGATGTACCATTATTTGATGCAGAAATACCTGTCAACAAACCATCCTGCCTTTCGCTTAATGTCGAACTTGTTGTATTTCCATTAAATGCGGCGATAGTGCTGTCTTCTGA
>CAKMZU010000028.1:7556-13234 GCA_929200485.1 uncultured Gammaproteobacteria bacterium
CCCACAAAAGATTATGAGTGATATTCGAAGATGAACTGCCATCCGGCCATGTCCCGGCAGCAGAATATTGTTTAGTTTGCCCCGTAAAAATGGTCGTAATCACTGATGGGCTTAATGTGACTTCAGGTAACTCATTTTTCACGGTAAATTCTTTTTCACCGGTTACAGCATCACTTTGATAAGATGCATGACGGGCTTTAATAGTGACAGCGTCTACAGACCCACTACTAAATGTCACGATACCATTACTATCTTTATAAACCGTTGCATCTGCTGATTCCGTAGACCAAGAAGCCAATTGGGTAATATCTCTTACGCCAGGTACTATATCGCCATCTTTCTCATAGTTTCCAAAGGCTTTTAACTCAATGGGTTCACAACGATTTGCTTGTTTACTCTCATTAGCCTGTTTAATTTCTATAGATGCCAAGATTGCCGAAGAAACCTCAATATCAGCCGATGCACTCAAGGTATCGTAATTAGCGGTAACCGTTGCTGTGCCGTCACCTCTACCCGTCAAGACCCCTTTATCGCTTAAAAAAGCACAATCGGAGATACTACAACTCAACGACCATTCAATTTTATCGGAAGGAATGATTCTTTGAGCATCATCTTTATCAAACCCCGTCACGATAAAGCTGACTTGCTGCCCGACCTCGATCAAGGTTGCATTATCAGCAACCGCCAGCGTAATCCTAGCTGTGCCATATTTGGCTCGATCAAATGCATTTTCAAGCCGTTTGCTGTCACCTTCCCAGCAACCTGCCAATAACAAAAATAGATTAAACCCACATAACCATGCAGTGATTTGTTTTACTTTACTCATTAATAATTCCTAGAACTCAAACTGCATGCCGACGGCCAATCCACTGATACGCACATCGTCTTTAAAGTATTGATAGTTATATTCGAAGTAGACACCCACATGGCCATAGTATAATTGCTTAAAGCCCAAGCCTAAATTCAAGCCCTGATAAGTTTCATCAAAAGACGTCCCATCAAAATTTTCTGCCTGAACGGTATTGGTCACATAGCCTGTCAAAAAATACGCGCTCAAGCCTCGATTTTTATCAGCAGGTGATTCCCAGCGCAAATTAAAAGCCATATTTTGCTCAATAGATAACTCGACACCATGGTCTTCACCCGTATGTAGAGGAATGCCCCCGTAACTAAATTCAAAACCCACCGTCTTATATACGTAACTGCCAAGCCTTAGCCTTGAGTTAATTGGGTTAACCGTTTCTGAATTGACTTTGACAAAACCGTACTGTGCATCAAAGCCTGCGAAAGGACGAAACTGCCAGTCATCCTTAGCAGACACCAGGCTTGAGCTTAATAGAAAAACAAATAAAACAAATAAATATCTCAAGGTTTACTCCAGAGAAACGAAAAATACTTTGCATTATAAGGCAAAGAAAAAGGCTTGGGGAACATTAATTCAATTGAAGCTTCCAATGACTTCTTTAGCAAATAGCCTCCATTAAAATTTAATTATACTTATGATTTCAATGAAACACCTATCTATAGGAATATTTTTATTCATTCTTTTCGTTATTACTCAACAGAAACTTCATGCTGGAAATGCAAGTCCTGATGAAAGTTCTAGATACACAACTAAACTTACCAACCTGATTGTAAATCTTAAGAAATTAGATTTAATCATTAAACTAACCTTCCACTCTCTGACTAATCAAACATATACCATAAACTCCGACAAAGATTTAGTGAATATTGATGAATCTGACTTTGCAAGCAAGGAAGCCTTAGAACTCAGAGAGAGCTTGCTAAACGCAATAAAATATCAAGCACAGGCTCTAGATTCTCAAATTTTGTTAACTGATGACTCTAGTTCAAAAAGCAGATCAAAAAAGAACAAATCTAATCAATTTGATGCTCTGGAAAAGGCACTCAATGTATTTTTGAAATTAAGTATTAATGAGGATCTATTACCTGAGGGAAACTTCCAACGTAAGAATGATTTCCCAGTTAAGTTATCTATCTCTCAAGGCGAAAACTCACGGCAATCAAATTTTGTAGTTAGCCTAGAGGGAAGGAAAACAGCAATAGACATTGATACCCTTTATAAGAATCTGAATTCAAAACCAACAAAACTCAGAAAAACATCGCTATCAAGTTCTCTACCAGCGCTAAACCGTATCGGTTTGCCCCCAAAAAAACCAAAGAGCTTATTTTTCAGGTTATTCAAAGGAACTCAATCAGAGCCATCAAGCCCTGAAAACGAGACAACACCTAAACTCTCTTTGCCAAAAAGAGAAATACACAGAACAACAAGTGCGGGCGCATTAACTAAAGCTACCGTGAATCCAAACGGCGCTTGTTCAATTCATGGGGTTTCTCACGAACAAGTGTCGGAACCAAGTAGCCAGGCAAGTTGGCCTGAATTTGAGAATAAACCTCTAAGGCCAACTCATCTGCAACTAAATAATGTGCAGCCCCCTTCGTCTTATCAAGGAGGTGGAGATAATAGGGTTGAACATCCAGATGATGCAAGCGTCTCAATAACGATAACTGACCCTGAAGGGAAGCGTTCACCCCCTTGAGATAAACACTTTGATTCAGCAGGCGAACGCTGACCTCAGCCAAACGATACAAGGCCGTTGCTACCGCCTGATCAAGCTCATTTGCATGATTCGCATGAATCACCATGACAACTTTAAGACGGGTCCCTTTAAAGAGATCCAAGAGCCCATTAGTAACCCGCTCTGGAATCACAATGGGTAAACGCGTGTGGACTCGTAAGGTTTCCACATGAGGTATCGCTTCGATAGCGCTAATGAGTTTGGCTAGCTGCTCATCTTTGTTCATTAATGGGTCGCCGCCACTGAGTATCACCTCATGAATACTTTGATCCGCCTGAATATATTCGCACACTTTAATGAGCTGATCTTGAGTCAGCGCGTTTTCAGAATAAGGGAAATGCCGTCTAAAGCAATACCGACAATGAACCGCGCAGGCCGCGTGGCTGATAAGCAGCACTCGTCCATGATACTTATGGATTAAACCTGGCACTTTGGTAAATTGTTCTTCCTCCAGAGGGTCGTTTACAAAACCCGGCACATCCAGCATTTCCTTTGCACTTGGCAAAACCTGCAATAATAAAGGGTCAGTCGGATTACCTTTTTCTATGCGACTGAGGTATGGCGCTGGCACCATTACCCTAAAACTCTTCTCCGCTTGAAGCGCGATTGGCAGCTCATCAATCTGGATATTAGCGGCTTCACATAAGTCACCCAAGGTGCGAATACTGTTTTTTAATACAATTTGCCAGTCATCTGACTGCCAAATTGGCTCAGATCGCGCTATCATTAGCCACCTTTTAAGTATTGATCGGGAAAAAACATCATGGGGTCCTATTCTACCAACGAATTGCGCTCAGGTCTTAAAGTTATGCTCGACGGCGAGCCTTGCTCAATTTTAGAAAATGAGTTTGTAAAGCCAGGTAAAGGGCAAGCGTTTAACCGCGTAAAACTTCGTAATCTTTTCACCGGACGCGTTTGGGAGAGAACCTTTAAATCCGGTGAAAAATTGGATGGTGCAGATGTTATGGATCAGGATATGGAATATCTCTACACTGACGGCGAATTCTGGTTTTTTATGGACCCGCAAAGCTTTGAGCAAGTACAAGCGGATAAAGCCGCCGTTGGCGATACGGCCAAATGGTTAAAAGAGCAGGAAGCCTATGAAGTCACTCTTTTCAACGGTGCACCTATCAGCATTACACCACCTAATTTTATTGAATTAGAAATCACTGAAACAGACCCTGGCCTTAAAGGGGATACGGCTCAAGGCGGTTCAAAACCTGCGACCCTATCAACAGGCGCAGTCGTTCGTGTGCCATTATTTATTGATCAAGGCGAAGTGATCCGTATAGATACACGTACAGCAGAATACGTTTCTCGCGCTAAAGGTTAATTGACAACCTTATGTCCTGGCAGCCCAGCGCATCCATAGAAAATATCAAAGCGCGGGCTGAAATGCTCAGCGGTATTCGCCGTTTTTTTGCCGAACGACAGGTTCTCGAAATTGAAACCCCGCTCGTTTGCGAAAGCACCGTTACTGACCCCTATATCGAATCTTTGCGACTCGAATCTAGGGATTACCTTCAAACATCGCCTGAATATGCGATGAAACGTTTGCTAGCTGCAGGCGTAGGCGACTGCTATCAAATCTGTAAAGCCTTTCGCGAAGATGAATCCGGGCTGCGGCATAACCCGGAATTCACCTTGCTCGAATGGTATCGAGTAGGTTTTACTCTCGATGACCTAATGGCTGATGTTGCCGATCTTGTTGGGTTATTTCTTCCAGCAAACGGTGTGCGGAAACTGAGTTATCAAGCTGTCTTTGAACAAGCGCTCGGTTTTGATCCTTTGACCGTTTCACTCGAAGATGTTCGAGCATTCGCACAAAAACACATCAACCTTGAAATGCCCGATGGATCAATCGATGATTGGTTAAATGCCTTAATGAGTCATGTGATTGAACCGACACTTGGAAGCGATCATCCAGTATTTATCTATCAATATCCCCCTTCGCAAGCCGCATTGGCCAAACTTACCGAGAATACGAAAGGGCAAAGTGTTGCAGCACGGTTCGAGCTGTATTATCAAGGGATAGAGTTAGCCAATGGCTTTGATGAATTAACCGATCAATTCACCCAAGCTAATCGTTTCGCTCAAGACAACCAAGAAAGATCGGCCCGCGGACAACAAAACATTCCCATTGATCAAGACTTTTTAGCCTGTTTGCCAAATCTTCCAGACTGTTCAGGCGTAGCGCTAGGATTAGATAGGCTGCTTATGCTAAGCACCGAAAGCACATCCATAAAGGATGTCCTGGCATTTCCCCAAAAAACCTAGAACTTACTTTAAAAAATATTGTCTATACTGGGCTTAACTAAAAGCTTAAAGCCTTGGGGGCAGCCGTGTTAACTACCTTTTTACTTTTGATCCTGGGCATTATGATCAGCCTGGGTCTTTATATTGGCCCACAATCCCTGTTTAAGAAATTAGCTTGCCTAATCGTCGCCGTATGGGCTTCTGCAATTATTGCGCCTTTGATACTGTCAGTGATTAGCCGCCCACTGAGTGCCTTACTCCCCGTTATCTTTATTCGAGTCATCCTGTTACTGGCCCTTATCGTTGGTTTCAACTACCTGATGCAAAAGCTCTGGGGCTTAGCTGCTGCAAAGCTCTGCAACAAAGCGGATAATCTTATTAGCGAGCCCCAAAAAAAGCCGAATCTGATTATTCATTCAGCGCTTAACGCTGGGCTTGGCTGCTTAATTTTCCTGCTTTTTCTTCTTGGTTATGCTGCAACGGTTGATTTCAAAATCATGCCGCCAATTGTAAGTCAGGAACTTTGGTATCAAAGCTCTGCCAATGCGCTTTCTAAAGTTATTTTTGGTAAAGTCCCTGCAACTGACTATATCGTGCTAGAAAAGAAGCAAAAACAAAAAGCCACCCCATCATCACCCAATGTTGTTCGAAACACCGATTACGACAACATTAAAACGAGCCCGCGACAATCGAAAAATGCAAACTCCGCCCCATCGGATGCCAACTACACGACAAACAAAAATGCGCCTAGCCGCTCAAACAGGCAGACACAAGTGGCAGAAGTTGAGGAGAGAAAAAAGCCTTTTGAATTCCCTGAAATGA
>CAKMZU010000028.1:13244-15313 GCA_929200485.1 uncultured Gammaproteobacteria bacterium
CGTTCAGGCCCTGCAGGAAATTGTTAACGATGAAGTAAAAAATCTTCTGAACGAAAGCCCTGATGAGTTAAAACGCGCATTAGCCGATGTGTTAACGGAAGAAAAAGGCATGGAGCTAAACAACATCATCGACGATCACATCAAAACCGGCAAATCCCTTGACAATTTGATGGAAAAAATCGAAAACATTATGGGTGATCCAGACAATCTGTCTGCTGAATTCAAAGAAGCACTGCCTGACTTATTGAAAGAAATGGAATTAACCGATGACTGACAATACTTTGGCGATAGCCTGACTTCTGTTATTATTTGGCGGCGAAAACGGAGAGCGCCGCCATTACCATTACCAGCAAAACCCTTTTTAAACTACTTATCGCTAGCGCCCTAACCCTAGGTCTGGGTTATTGGGTTGAAAGCACCATTGGCTGGCATGCCATTGTTAACCAATGGCAAACCCTACCGCTATCCACCCTGTTACTCTGCTTTGGCTTAACCCTATTCAGTCATACGTTACGTGGAACACGATTACTTTATACTTACAAGCAACTCCCAAGTGAGAATCCCTGGCAGGCGATGCCCGTTCTTGGCATTAGCTTTATTCATAATGCAGCAAATTTCATTTTACCTATGCGCCTTGGCGAATTGGTACTTCCGGCACTTAGCCGTTATCAGCTTTCTGTACCTATTAAAGACAGTTTTCGTGCGTTATTAGGGATTCGACTGTTTGATCTCCATGTCTTAGTCACCTTACTGGTTCTGTTCCAGCACGCGTTGCTTGGTATTTGGCAAATACCGCTTATCATCGCTGCCTTCCTTGGCTTGATTTTATTGCCTTGGTTTGGTCGTTTTGAATTCTTAAGCGGATTTTTCCCGCCCCAATTCCATCATTATACGGCGATCAGCATAACTTACGGCTTATCAATATTGATTTGGGGAATCAAACTTTTTGCTTTCTATACACTATTTACTGCGTTTGTCCCTCTAAATTTATCAGATGCTGCAACGGGTATTTTGATGGCGGATTTAAGTTCTGCCTTACCCATTAATGGCTTTGCATCCGCGGGAAGCTACGAAGCAGCGTTTGCAGCGGGCTTATTGTTGTCGGATAGTTACCATAATGCCTTATTAAGCGCGATAATCAATTTGCATATTTTCCTATTATTCAGCAATATAGTGGCCGCCGCCTTGGGCTGGTTGATTCTTGTCATCACGCCTAAATCATCAGCAGAAAAAAATCGAGCTTGATAAACGATAAATTATGACCAGCTACTCTGTTTCCGTTGTCGTTCCGTTATACAACGAATCGCAAAATGTCTTCCCGTTAGTAGATGAAATTACTGACGTCTTTAATGAAACACTGCATGACTGGGAACTCATTTTAGTCAATGATGGCAGTTCGGATGACACACCTGCAAAAATGAAAGAAGCGCAAGGCAAGCAGCCTCGTGTTAAACCTGTCGATTTGCAGCGTAATTTTGGTCAAACCGCCGCAATGCAAGCAGGCATTGATTCTGCCAAGGGTGATTTAATCGTCACCATTGATGGCGACCTGCAAAATGATCCTAAAGACATTCCTCGTATGATCGATGAACTCATTGAACGCGATTTGGATCTTTTACAGGGCTGGCGATACGATCGACAAGATAAACTTGTTAGTCGTAAAATCCCATCAAAAATTGCCAATAAAATTATTGGTAAAGTCTCAGGGCTAACCCTGCATGATTATGGGTGCAGTTTAAAAGTGTATCGTGCGGACATCATCAAACAAGTGCAAATTTACGGTGAAATGCATCGATTCATCCCTATTTGGGTTGCCAATGTGACTGCCCCATCACGTATTGGTGAGACAAAAGTCAACCACCGCTCACGTCAATTCGGTGAGTCCAAATACGGTATTTCTCGAACCTTCCGGGTCATTGTGGATATTCTAGCCGCATTTTTCTTCTTAAAGTTCCGCGCACGGCCCGGTCACTTTTTTGGTATCATTGGCCTTGCTGTTGGCGCCCTTGGCGGATTGCTACTAACCTACCTGGGCTTTATCAAGGTCTTCTTAGGTGAAGATATTGGCC
>CAKMZU010000028.1:15323-15868 GCA_929200485.1 uncultured Gammaproteobacteria bacterium
TAATGAAAGCCGCTAAGATTGCCTATTTTCTTCATCATTGTCTCTATTCCAAAGCCTTCTTAGTTGGCGCTTTTGTACTAGTGGTTTGCCTGAATTTAGGCTTTCCTCCGTTAGTTGATGTCGATGAAGGCGCATTTTCAGAAGCCACAAGAGAAATGGTAAGTTCTGGCAACTATGCAGCCACCTACCTAGATGGCGAACCAAGATATGACAAGCCAGTATTGATCTATTGGTTTCAGTCCTTAGCCGTCAAAGCTTTTGGTGTCAACGAGTGGGCATTTCGTCTACCTTCGGCAATCTTTGCTGCGCTCTGGCTATTGACTCTATTTGGCTTTGCCAGAGAGCAGATAGGAAAAAGCCGAGCTCATATCGCAACCGTTAGCCTCTTAAGCCTGTTGCTTTTTGGCTTAGTCGCTAGAGCCGCTTTTGCCGATGCCTTACTTAATTTATTGCTTAGCTTGACGCTGTTTGATATTTATCGTTATTTTAAAACCCCTAAACAAACACTTATTTTCAGGGTGTATTTATGGATGGCGCTTGGGATG
>CAKMZU010000028.1:15878-16676 GCA_929200485.1 uncultured Gammaproteobacteria bacterium
GGCCCTGTGGCTGTAGCGATACCTTTAGTGACTACATTTATCTTTTTCCTCTGGCAAAACAAACCCAAAGAAATGTTCAAAGCCTTTTTTCACCCGATAGGCTGGCTTATTTTTCTCGTTATTTTGTTGCCTTGGCTCTATTTGGTTTATCAGGATCAAGGCTTAGGGTTTTTTAAAGGATTTTTTATTGATCATAATCTTCAACGGTTTACGCAAACTAAAGAGGGTCATGGCGGGAATTACTTTTACTACTTACTGATCTTTCCACTCATTATTCTGCCCTTTTCTTTATTGCTCAAAAAACCTTTTTTGGCTTATAAAGCGAAAAAACAGCCTGAACTAAGCCGATTTTTATGGCTTTGGATGGTCATTGTCCTTGTTATATTTTCAGTATCTGATACACAGCTGCCGCATTATGTTATGAATGCAACCGTGCCTTTTGTCATTTTACTGGCAATGAACAGCCAATTGGTTAAGAAAAGATGTTGTTACTTTGTTCCACTTTTTTTAGCCGCTTTGCTATTCCTGGCCCTGCCCTTTTATGGCCAATATTTTGAGGGGAACGCACCTGCACATGTTAAAGAGATGCTTGAAGGGACTATGGAGGCTTTCCCTTACTACTACTATCTTTTGGGGTTGGCGCTATTATTCATCTATGGATTTCTCGCCCTCTGCAGCAAGTTAGCTTTATGGCCTTCTCTTGCACTAGCAGGCATTGCACAATCCATTTTTATTTATTATGCGTTATTTCCCGCATTGGCGGCACTTCAGCAAACCCCGGTTAAAGAAGCTGCCTTG
>CAKMZU010000028.1:16686-17143 GCA_929200485.1 uncultured Gammaproteobacteria bacterium
ACAATATAATGCGCATGTCGTCCGTTTTAACATTACTCATCCAAGCTTTAGTGTCTATCGAGAAGCGATTACTGAAAAAAGACTCCCTAAAGCCTCCGAATGGGTCTTAACCCGTGCGGGTCAAACTCAAAAGCTTCAATCTGCCATTGCGCCTCTTCAATTAGTGCCGGTCTATGCGAATGGCGGCATTCGATTATTTGAGGTAACCAAATAATGCAACCAATTACCAACGTATGGAGAGGCTTCTGCGAAGAAAACCAACACTATCAGCAAACCCCTTTTTATCACCGACCTAAATTTGCCCTTTTTTTACTGATTGCCATTCTTATTGGTACACTCAAAGGTTTTTTTGTCTATCAGATGGGTGGCCAACACGCCTTTTTTAATGAAATCAATCAAATGGCCTGGCAGCTACCGGACACCTTATTGCAGATATTAACCGTTTGCGGTGATACCG
>CAKMZU010000028.1:17153-18185 GCA_929200485.1 uncultured Gammaproteobacteria bacterium
TACCGTTGTTGTCTTATTACTCGTCCCTATTCTCGGTAGGTTTGACCAGCGATTTATTTATTTAGTCTTTGTCGCGGCAATTTTTACAGCCATCCTTATTCACTCAGGCAAAGCAGTATTTGATGCACTAAGACCGCCTAGTATTCTTTCAGAAGGCTCATTTTATCTCACAGGCCATGCACTCAAACAAGGGAGCTTTCCCTCAGGTCACAGTGCAACCATTTTTGTTTGTTTTGCTGTCTTAAGTATCAAATACACAGCACTTTGGCTTCGACTCTTATTTTATTTTGCTGCCGTTATTATCGCCACAAGCCGTGTCTGGGTCGGCGCACACTGGCCTCTAGATGTGATAGCAGGCGCAGTTGTTGGCTTAGCCGGTGCGCTACTTGCCTATTTTTTTTGCAGGAAATTTCCATCAGGACTTGCACTTAAACCCCAAAGCTTTTTTATGGGGCTATTGATTTTAAATATGTTTTTAGCCTTCTTTCATGATACAGGCTACCCAAAAGCTAACTGGTTTGTCTGGCTAACAAGTGCACTTTGCTTATTGTTAACGCTAGTACACTACGTCAAAAAACCAGATTAAATTCTTTTTGACTTTGGTGATATAGCTATTTTATAACCCATAGCTTGTGAAACTTATTAACGTTAATTTGTATCTATAAACTTTTCGATATCAATATACAACCATTCGACTCTAATAGAATGGTTGGTACTGGGAAGTCTATTATGCGCTATTTTATATCCATACATTTCATTTTACTGATCTTTGCACAGCCTTCCTATTCAATAAATTTTTCTTTTAGCAACATCCCCAAGAATATAATGACACTTTTAGGTATAGGTTATTCTTTAGTTGATTCTGTATCGTCTAAGGTTATTTATGTACCTTGTGAGGATCTAAGCGATTATATTGAAAAACAAAAAAGACAAGAACCTGATTACTTTTGGATTTCATTTGATGACTTAAAGAGGCAGGTTCAATACATCAAAGCAGGTCTATTTGTTACCGCTGCCGTAGGTGCCTGCTAC
>CAKMZU010000028.1:18195-18781 GCA_929200485.1 uncultured Gammaproteobacteria bacterium
GCCTGCTACTATTATTGGCCTAGAGACTCGGTTGATGTACCAACGCTTGTAAAGGTTATTCGTCATCAGGAAAAACAAATCAATCGGATGGAAAATGAAATCCGAAAACTGGATAATAGGCTTGAAGCCCTCGAAAACTCTAACCCTCACAAATAGCGATAGCAGAGGTTTATTTTTTTAATAAGTATGCAAAATGTTTATTTAGATGTTAAAGACAAAAGTGACTCGCAATCAGCCAACTGTTCATTCGAAAAAAATAGAGAGACCTCCCTAAGGCAAGTAACAAGATCACAGACATTAACTGTTTATTTTTTAATCAACAAAAAATGCCAACAAACTGACAATTTAGAAGACGATTGTGTAACCAGTTCAAAAGGTGATGGCATTTTCATCGATCATGCATAGATCCTTTGCCAGAATGCTGACAAATGCAGCAATCTGGATTATCCATGACAAGCACTATTAAACAACTCCCATTATTATCTTACGAAAACCATGTACTACCCGGCGGCCGTTTACCACTGAAAATTGTCGAGCCACGACATATTCGCATGATCAAAGAAAGCTATGCACGTGAACACGCCTT
>CAKMZU010000029.1:0-395 GCA_929200485.1 uncultured Gammaproteobacteria bacterium
AGGGGTTATTTATTAGGAACGGTGGCAGGCGGTGTCTTGGCAAACGTCTTCAGCCTTCTAACTCTTGCGGCTGTATGTCCACCTTCTGGATAATAATCAGGCCTTTTTGTAATATGTTTCAGCGGTTCTTTCCAGTCACTTTTTGACTGGTTTTGATCCGCTTTTACGAGATCTACTGCTAGTGTCAAAGACAGTGGCCCGCAGCTTACACCATCTCTTTGAACACCAGCCGAGATATGCTGATATTCTATTTTTCCATTGGGGTCCATGGCTGCAATTGCATGTTCGATGACAGTATTTCGGCCATTGCTGAGTGGATCGATATTCACGGCTTCAAATTTTTTGGGGTCTTCCGTTTTTCTGAAAACGGTTGCATTGTAGTGATACCCTTGGAT
>CAKMZU010000029.1:405-5248 GCA_929200485.1 uncultured Gammaproteobacteria bacterium
CCCTTGGATTGTGGGTACAATCATGTACTTATGTTTTGACTTTCTAAAGTCTTTAAATAACTGTGGTAATCGGTCTTCAAATTTGATTTCTTCTTCAGGTGTAACATTTTGAAGAGTGCCAAGTGTGCCATTTTGATTCGGAATTTCTCTTTCGAAGTGGGAGAGGACAACGTTGTTGGGGTCGGTTGGGATAAATATATCAAGCTTTTCTTCCTTTTTTGCTGCTATTAAATAGGTGCCGGCATGGATGGCGTCAAGCGTTTCGTGATTAAGCAAGTCGTCAACAAAATGGCCATTTAGCATGAGATGTTTTTTAGTTTCGTCTGGTTTAATTTGTTGTTGTATTTGCTCAATATCCCGTTGGATTTCAAGCAGGTGTTTTTTTCTATTGATAGCTTCAGGTGACAGCAGGTCGATTTGAGGCGACCGATATTTCTGATCTGCATAATCCTGGTTTTGCTGGGTTTGGTTATGGCGCTGATAAAACAGGTGCCCACCCACACCAACGACCCCTAAAGCAACAATACCCAAGGTGGCGTTTAACAGCGTGTTGTTTTCCTTTCGTGCATTGTTTTGTCTGGCGTTTGCTTCAGATATCTGTAACCAAGGCAGTAAGATACAAAGAATGAAGATAAAACGCATGATAAATCCATTATTTAAGTGAACCTTTGAGTCAAGATTTCCTAGCCGGTTCGATTAGATGGATAAATGCTAATGCAGGCTTACATTTCATCTTTCAATGAGTTGTCGTCATTTTCTTTGTCTTAAGTGTCAGGCTGATCTCTCCCATGTTCGATAATCTTGTTACACAGGCTTTTGGCTGATTGAGCAATGCATAGAGCGGTACAAAGTATTGACGTGAAATAACAGGGTGATACGCCTAGGACGGTTGCATGACATGGCCAGCAGCAGGGGCAGCAACAGTTTGGAACGCAATGCTTTGGAGAGCTTTTTAAAGCGTAGTTATTTAAAGCGTCAGAGGACCCTTCTGCAAGGCCTTTATAGTAGGCAGCGGCTCTTGGTATTGCCCAATCGTTTAGTCCTCCCATACCTGCTAAACACACGGCACAAGAGCATGTTATGATTATTCTTCCTTTCGGAGTGTTTATGCGTTTGTAGAGTTTGCTAAAACAGGTAGCGCATTTTGGGCAGTGTTCTTTTATGCAATAGCCACAGTTTGCAGCATACCTGACTGTCCCTCTGTAAAATGCTTTTGTCTGCCCAAAGCATGCATATTTTCGTTTTAAAATCTTTTGTGCAAAACCATCCTCAGGTTGTGTGGTTATCACATCCTTGTCCTCAGTTTCAAAAGGTTTAGGGATTCCGGGTTGATCCAAAATATCTTCAAGATTTTTATGTTGTTCTGAATTATCAGTGTTTGATGATTTTGTGGGTAATATAGTGCATTCATAGCTTTTAGGTTCAAGATGGCCACTGTAGACCAAGGATGTGAAAAGTGTAGTAAAGAAGACGGTAACATGGAAGAAAAATCGAGATGTCATAAAAGATTCACATGGCAAAGTTCAGTTAGCATCTTTACGACTTCGGCCCCTATGAAACGTTCAATTTATTTCTCAATCGCATCCCTCGAAACCATGCTCTGATGCCCTGAAAAGTTGTCTAACAACTACAGCGTTTTACGCATTTATCTGTTAATATTGCCAGTTTTTAATGGTAGTAGGTGTCTCATATGAGTGGCCGTACTCGAGTCAAGGTTTGCGGAGTAACCAGTGTCGAACAGGCAAATGCCATAGTGGCGGCAGCTGCCGATGCGATTGGTCTGGTTTTTTATGCCAAAAGCCCTAGAGTCGTTGATCTGGAAACTGCGAAAGGTATTTGTGCATGCTTGCCACCATTTGTGCAAAAAGTGGCGTTGTTTGTTAATCCTGAAAAGTCTGACGTTGATGCAGTATTGGATTCAGTATCTATCGATTTATTGCAATTTCATGGCGATGAAACCGATGAGTTTTGTAAGCAGTTTAACCGGGCTTATATCAAAGCGCTGCCGGTGAAAGATAGTGAATCCATAGAAAAAAGTATTAATGAATATCCAGAGGCAGCAGGCTTGCTTTTGGATACCTATCAGCCTGATATTTATGGCGGGTCGGGTAAGCAGTTTAATTGGAATGATTTTCCAAAATTCTGCACCAAGCCCCTTATTCTGGCAGGTGGTTTAGCGCCTGATAATGTTGCAGCCGCTATTGATGCTTGCCATCCTTATGCAGTGGATGTCAGTTCAGGTGTTGAAATATCAAAAGGCATCAAATCCATTGAGAAGGTTCAAGCGTTTATTAATGCAATCCACGATTAAATAGCAAAGACTTAACATTTTAGAAAGAGATCGCATGAGTACAAAATCCTCGTTTAATAATGTCCCGGATTCTGAAGGACGTTTCGGTGAGTTTGGTGGGCGTTTTGTTGCTGAAACGCTGATGGCCCCTTTAGATGAGTTAACCGAAGCTTACAAACGTTTAAAAAATGACCCTGAATTTATTCGAGAGTTTGATGAGGATCTTGCCCATTATGTCGGCAGACCCAGCCCATTGTATCTCGCCAAACGTTGGAGTGATCAAATTGGTGGTGCGCAAATTTATCTTAAACGTGAAGATTTAAATCATACCGGTGCACACAAGGTCAACAACACTATAGGTCAGGCGTTGTTAGCCAAGGCGATGGGAAAAAAACGCATTATTGCTGAAACGGGTGCCGGTCAACACGGTGTCGCTACAGCAACGGTTGCTGCGCGTTTAGGTTTGGAGTGTGTTGTGTTTATGGGTGCTGAAGATATTCAACGTCAGTCGCTCAATGTTTACCGAATGAAATTGTTAGGTGCCAAAGTGGTATCGGTCACTTCTGGTACAAAAACCTTAAAAGATGCCATGAATGAAGCCATGCGTGATTGGGTGACCACGGTTGATGATACTTTTTATATTATCGGTACGGTGGCAGGCCCTCACCCTTATCCATTATTGGTTAGGGATTTTCAGGCGGTTATTGGCCGCGAAGCACGCCGTCAGTCACTTGAGCAGGCAGGTCGTCTACCAGATGCTTTAGTTGCCTGTGTCGGTGGTGGCTCCAATGCCATTGGTTTGTTTCACCCCTTTTTAGACGATGAATCTGTTGCGATGTATGGTGTTGAGGCTGGTGGGTTGGGCCTTGAATCAGGTAAGCATGCGGCGCCTATTTGTAAAGGCAAGCCTGGTGTGCTTCATGGTAATCGTACTTATTTGATGGAAGATGAGAACGGGCAGATTATTGGTACCCATTCTATTTCTGCAGGTCTTGATTATCCGGGTGTGGGGCCTGAGCATTCATGGTTAAATGATTTAAAGCGGGTGAATTATGTGGCGGCAACCGATGATGAAACTCTGGAAGCTTTTCATGAGTTAACACGAGTGGAGGGGATTATCCCTGCATTGGAATCCAGCCATGCTTTAGCTTATACCAAGAAGCTTGCAAAAACTATGGATAAAGATCAGATTATTATTACTAACTTATCAGGGCGTGGCGACAAAGACATTCACACAGTTGCCCAGCTTGATGGCGTCACACTGTAAGGAGATCCTTGATGAGTCGGTTAACCCCCTGTTTTGAAAACTTAAAAAGCCAAGGCAAAAAGGCGCTAGTGCCTTATTTTGTTGCGGGCGACCCTGATCTTGAAATCACACTTGCTATTATGCACCAGTGTGTTGAGTCGGGTGCAGATATTCTTGAAATTGGTGTGCCGTTTTCTGACCCTATGGCAGAAGGGCCGGTGATTCAAGCAGCGCACGAAAGGGCGCTGGAGAAAAATGTTTCTCTAAACGATACCTTGGCCTTGGTTGCCAAGTTTCGTGAAACCAATGATAAAACACCGGTTCTGCTGATGGGCTATGCTAACCCTGTTGAGGCCATGGGCTATACAAGCTTTGCAGATAACGCAAAGGCAGCGGGTGTTGATGCTATATTGTTAGTGGATATGCCGCCTGAAGAATCCGTTAAGCTTCAGAATGCGCTTAAGCCTCATGGTATCGATAATATCTTTTTAATTTCCCCGACCACAAATGATGATAGAATAGCCAAAATTGCCAAGGTTGCCTCTGGCTTTTTGTACTACGTCTCTTTGAAAGGGGTTACAGGTGCCGGCCATTTTGATATAAGATCGGTCGAAGAAAATTTGGCAAGGATTTCACGCTTTTCTGACCTCCCGGTTTGTGTGGGTTTTGGTATTAAAGATGCGGATTCTGCTAAACAAGTGGCTAATGTGGCGGATGGTGTTGTGGTTGGCAGTGCAGTTGTCAATGTCATTGAAACATCAAAAAGCAATATTCTTGAGTCAGTAGGATCATTTGTTAGATCACTGGATGAAGCCATTGCTCCCTAAGTTTGCGGGGGCTTAAGCTAAAGAGTTTTTAAGGAAAGTTATGAGTTGGGTTGATAAAATTTTACCTGCCATTCGCCGTGATCAGACGGTTCAGAGAGGTCATGCATCGCAGGTGCCAGAAGGTCTTTGGAAGAAATGCTCCAAATGTACTAGCGTTCTTTATAAACCAGAGCTGGATAAAGCACTCAGTGTTTGTCCTAAGTGTGGGTATCATATGCGTATTGGTGCACGAACCCGAATTGATGCCTTCCTTGATCCTGAAAACCGTCAGGAAGTTTGTCAGGAAGTCGAAGCCATTGATCGCTTAAAATTTAAAGATCTTAAAAAATATAAAGACCGTTTAGATCAAGCGAAAGCACAAACCGGTGAAAAAGATGCTTTAGTTGCT
The DNA here is from genome assembly GCA_929200485.1 of uncultured Gammaproteobacteria bacterium. Classification (GTDB taxonomy): domain Bacteria; phylum Pseudomonadota; class Gammaproteobacteria; order Pseudomonadales; family DT-91; genus CAKMZU01. Next base: position 5,157 of record CAKMZU010000029.1, read on the forward strand.
TTTGAAGGCATGGTTCAAGGGCTTCCTGTTGTTGTTGTTGCTTTTGAATTTGCCTTTCATGGCGGTTCAATGGGTTATGCCGTCGGTGAGAA
>CAKMZU010000029.1:5258-13033 GCA_929200485.1 uncultured Gammaproteobacteria bacterium
GTATGCAGGAGGCCTTAATCTCATTGATGCAAATGGCAAAAACCTCAGCCGTTATTGAGCGATTAAAGTCTAAAGGCATTCCTTATATCTCAGTAATGACAGATCCTGTTTATGGTGGTGTATCGGCAAGTCTCGCTCTATTGGGTGATTTGAATGTAGCAGAGCCTGGTGCCAGAGCCGGTTTTGCAGGACCAAATATTATCGAGCAAACCATCAGGCAAACACTACCTAAAGGTTTTCAGCGCAGTGAGTTTTTGCTGGATCATGGTGCAATTGATATGATCATTGACCGTCAGGATATGCGTAATACACTGTCCAGTTTATTGGCAAAAATGACACATCGTCCTCATGGTTTTGAAGAGGTAGGGTTTGAAGAAGTTGCCTCTCCAGAAGCTTAAGGTGATTTTTTCCTTCAGATGAGCCAAGCAAGATCATTAAATGATTGGGAAAACTGGCTATTCCAGCAGTCCAGAGGGAAGAGTCAGTTACCTGTTGTTCGACAGCTGGTTGAGTTTCTCTCACTTAAACCACAGAATGCTCAGATAATCTCAGTCACAGGTACTAATGGTAAAGGTGGCTTTGTTAAAGCCATTGATAGCATATTGTTAGCTTGCGGCTATCGAACAGCCGCTTTTACTTCTCCTCATATTCATAAACTCAATGAACGTATCACTCACAATGGAAGTCCTATTGAGGATGATGATTTTCAATGCGCATTAAATCAAGTCAGCGAAGCTGCAGAGCAATTAGGCATTGAAACGCATTTTTTTGATACGCTTTTGGTGGCGGCTTTAATTAGTTTTCAGTCAGCTGATGCCGATTTTTGGATATTGGAAGTTGGTATCGGTGGCGAGCATGATCCCGTTAATGCTCTGGACGCCGATTATGTGGCCATCACTTCGATAGGGTTGGATCATCAAGAATTTCTCGGCAACACGCGTGAATCCGTTGCGAAAGATAAATGTGGTTTATTAAGAAGCCATTCTAAACTGGTCAGTTCCGAGCCAGATCCTCCTGAGCCGTTAATTCATGCCGCGCGATCGCATTCTGCGCTGATTGTGGGGCGAGATTTTTCCGTCATTGATCAAAGCAATAAAGCATTCACGGATATCCTTTGCAACGAAACCTATCCATTACCTGATAATGGATTATCTGCCTATAGCCAGGCTGCGGCCTTAATGATGGCTAAATACCAGCTTAAAGTGAGCTGTTCGATGAGTGATATGGTATCTTGTCTCAAAAAAGTGTCTCTATTCGGACGTCTTCAGCGCTTTGAACAGGACGGTATTTCGTATTGCATTGACGTTGCTCATAATGTTCAGGCGATGCGTTATTTAACAAAACATCTGTTACCGCTTGAGAATAAAAGCGGTAAAAAAACTGGGCGACGTTTAGCTGTCTTGTCTATGATGAGTGACAAAGATGTAAAGGGTGTTCTTTCGGTTTTACAAGATAGCGTTGACGCCTGGTTTGTTGGTGAGCTGAGAATGGATCGCGCGATGAAGGCATCAGAGTTAGGGGCTTTATTGCATGAGCAGGGTGAATATATGATTAGCGTTAGCAAAAATATTCGCCAGGCTTTTGGTCGAGCCCAGCAGCTTGCATCACCAGGTGATGAGATACTGGTTGTGGGCTCTTTTTATGTGGTATCAGCGCTTTATTCAAAGTTGAATTCTCTAATGCAGCAGAGCAAAAAAAGCCAAGAATATAGCGGGGATTACACCGATGATGATGCAATAATTTTAGAGTCACAAAAACAACCATTAGCAATATCAAGTCACGTTGATAGTGGCAGTGACAGGGCAAAGTAAGATGGAACAGCATCAATGCGCAGATTGCCAAAGCAACATTGACTAGGGAATATTTTGAAAGACGCCAATGTTAATAAGTTCCGGCTCGCAGGAGCGGCCGTTATTCTTGTAAGTCTCATGTTTGCGTGGATTTTATTAACGCGCTTTGATGATCATTACGCATCCCATGGTAATCAACCTATGGTCGTTCAGCCGATAGAAGTTGAAGCGTTTGCCGTACCGCCAAGGCCTTCGGATAGGTCAGCGGAGTCGGTCAATGATAATAAACCTATCGTGCAATCTGATTCCCCCAAAATTCAAAACAAAGCAGTAAACCTAAATACAGCGCAAACGAAAGAGCCCAAGTTCTTATCGAACAATGAAACACAGGTAAAGCAGGTAGTATCAGGAGAATCTTCAACGGCAATAAACAAGTCTTCCAGGCTTTCAGATAAGTCCGCGAGTTTTGCTGAGAAAGCGCGTGACGGGAGAGTCAAAGCCTGGGTTTTACAAGTGGGAAGTTTCACTGAAAAGAAAAATGCTGATGCTCTCAAAAATAAATTGCTAGCCAAAGATTTTCCAGCATATGTTAAGACCTTTAATGTCAACAATACCCTTATTTATCGGGTGCTCGTCGGTCCTAAAATCAATAAAAAAGCCATGCAGCAAGTAGCAAAAAACATTGATGTAATGTTCCGATTGAATAGTCTAATCATGGAATACAAACCGGGTTTTGCTGAATAGTGGGAGTTTCCATGCTTGCAAGTTTTACTATTACTGACTGGATCATCATTGTTGTCGTAGTGGTTTCGACACTGATTAGCCTTAAACGGGGTTTCTTTAAAGAAGCATTTTCGTTAGCGACCTGGATAGTGGCATTGGCGGTAAGTTTTATTTTTTCTGATAGCTTAACGGTCTATTTAAGTGATGTCAGTGAATCAGCAACAATAAAAAAAATAGCGGCAATGGCGATATTATTTGTTGCGACTTTGCTCGCTGGCGGTATCATTCGCTTGCTGATTAGCCAACTGATAAATATCACAGGGTTGAGCGGTACCGACCGATTACTGGGAATGGTTTTCGGAGCGTTACGTGGCATTTTATTCGTTGTGATCATTTCCATGGTTGCGAAAAAAATATTGCCTTTAGAAGAAGAAAAATGGTGGCAAGCGTCTAAACTTGTTCCGCAATTAACTAAGCTTGAAAACTGGACAGTGGAAAAAGCTGCTCAGGTTAAAGCAGCGGTTTTGCCTCTGCTTGAAAAGAATCAATAACACTAAAGAGGTCAACTATGTGTGGCATCGTGGGAATTTATTCTCATCATTCTGTCAATCAGGAAATTTATGATGCACTGACAGTATTGCAGCATCGAGGGCAGGATGCCGCCGGGATGGTTACATCCAATGAAGGTATTATAAACCAACGCAAAGGTAATGGCTTGGTGAGTGATGTTTTCCGCACTAAGCACATGGAGTACCTGGAAGGCAATATGGGTATTGGGCATGTCCGCTATCCAACCGCGGGGTCTTCTAGCCCGGCTTTAGCTCAACCATTTTATGTGAATTCCCCTTACGGGATCTGTCTTGCGCATAATGGTAACCTGGTCAATGCTGAAACCCTTTCCGAGGAATTATTTAAGGAAGATTTAAGGCACATCAACACGTCTTCTGATTCAGAAGTGTTGTTGAATGTTTTTGCCAATGAGCTGCAACGACTCGGTAAGTTGATTCCAACGTCGACGGATATTTTTGATGCGGTTAAAGCGGTGCATAGACGTTGCTCTGGTGGCTATGCTGTTGTTGCCATGGTTTCCGGTTATGGCATGGTTGCCTTTCGTGACCCTCAAGGCATTCGCCCTATCGTCTTCGGTGAAAGGGATGGTGCTAAAGGCAAAGAATATATGGTGGCTTCGGAGTCTGTAGCTCTGAAGGTGGCTGGCTTTAAAGAAGTCAGAGATATTGCACCGGGTGAGGCCATTTACATTGATGGTAAAGGAAAATTGCACACGGAACGGTATGCAAAATCAGCAAGTTCATCAACGCCTTGTATTTTTGAATATGTCTATTTTGCTCGCCCAGATTCCATTATTGATGGAATCTCGGTTTATAAAACCCGTATGCGCATGGGTGAGAAATTGGCAGATAAAATTTTACGGGAACGCCCTGATCATGATATTGATGTGGTAATCCCAATTCCTGATACTAGCCGGGTGTCAGCGCAATCACTTGCCTATAACCTGGGCGTTAAGTTCCGAGAGGGCTTGATGAAAAATCGTTACATTGGCCGAACCTTTATTATGCCAGGGCAAAAGCAGCGGGTTAAATCTGTAAGACGAAAATTGAATGCCATTGATCTCGAATTTAAAGGCAAAAATGTCTTGCTGGTTGATGATTCGATTGTTCGGGGAACAACCTGCCAACAGATTATTGATATGGCTAGAGAAGCCGGTGCTAAAAAAGTCTATTTTGCCTCAGCGGCTCCTGCAGTGAAGTACCCTAATGTCTATGGTATTGATATGCCATCGGCAAGTGAGCTCATTGCGCACGATCGAACGGAGGAAGAAATTCGAGAAGCCATTGGCGCTGACTGGTTAATTTATCAGGATCTTGATGATCTTGTTGAGAGTTGCCAAGGGGGGAATCCTGACATCACCCAATTTGATTGTTCGGTGTTTAATGGGCAGTACATTACTCAAGATGTGACTGAAGATTATCTTCACTCGTTAGAGGAAAGTCGCTCTGATGATAAAAAAGCCAGTAATGAGAAAAAACGCGGTTCAGATGATGAATCCTTTGTTGATCTCTATAATCATGATGCATAAAGCTCGCACGTTACATAAAAAGGCGTGACACCTAAAACGCTGAGGAAGTCGATCTATGTCATTTGACGATGAGTTTTTGGAATTAGCAACTAAAGGCATTCGCATTGGTCATAATCGCTCACCTGAGGGGGAGCATTCCGAGCCAATCTATGCGACGTCCAGCTATGTCTTTGATTCAGCTGAAGCGGCAGCTATGCGTTTTACCGGTGAAGATAAAGGGAATGTCTACTCGCGTTATACCAATCCTACTGTTGCTATTTTTGAAAAACGTTTGGCAGCAATGGAAGGTGCTGAAATGGCTGTTGCGACCGCCTCAGGCATGTCTGCTATTCTCAGTACCTGCATGGCCTTGTTAAAAGCTGGCGATCATATTGTTTGTTCAAAAAGTGTTTTTGGTACAACAATTGGCCTTTTTAATAATTATCTGGCCAAGTTTGGTATTGAGACAACCTTTGTCAATGCGACTGATGAAAAGGGTTGGGATGCAGCCATCTTACCTTCAACAAAGCTCTTGTTTCTTGAAACACCATCCAACCCTTTGTGCGATGTGATTGATATTCAAAAGATGGCTGATTTGGCTCATGCGAATAACGCTTTATTGGTGGTTGATAATTGTTTTTGTACGCCAGTCTTACAAACGCCTATTGCGCTGGGTGCGGATATTGTCATTCACTCGGCTACTAAATATATTGATGGGCAAGGTCGTTGCCTTGGCGGTGCCGTTGTTGGTTCTGAAACCCTAATGACAGAGGTCTTGGCGTTTTTGCGAACAGCTGGGCCTACCATGAGTGCCTTTAATGCCTGGGTTTGCCTTAAGGGGTTAGAAACACTGTCAATTCGTATGAAGGCACACTCTGACAATGCATTAACGATTGCCAAATGGTTATCGGATCAATCGGTTGTGGAGAAGGTTTATTACACAGGCTTACCTGAACATGAAGGTTTTGAGCTTGCCTGCAAGCAACAGAAAGGTTTCAGCGGTATGCTGTCTTTTAGTGTGACAGGCGGCAAAGAACAGGCATGGCAGGTTATCGATGCTACCCAAATGCTCTCGATTACTGCTAACCTTGGCGATGCTAAGACCACTATTGTTCATCCAGCCACCACGACTCATGGCCGTTTATCGGATGAACAGAGAATGGAAGCAGGCATAGGTGATAATCTGATTCGGCTCTCCGTTGGTCTTGAAGGAGTGCAGGATATTATTAATGACCTTGATCGAGGGCTCGCTCGCATTCGTTAAGTCATTTGCGCAACCCTGAATTCGTAAGAATTATGTGCCTAAACTTCATGGATGAATAAAAAAACTAAGGAATTAGTCTCTTTTATTTTAAAAGGCTAATAATAATTATAAGCATGAAACTAGCGCAGTCAGAACCTTCCAACACCCATTCATTAATTGATGCTATTGATCAAGTCTCGACGGTCTTGTTTGGTAAAGAGTCTAGCGTTCGACTGGCTTTTTGCTGCCTTCTTGCTAAAGGGCATTTGTTGATTGAAGATATGCCGGGGATGGGTAAAACCACCTTGGCTCAGGCGTTAGCACAAGTGCTTGGTATTAAGTTTAATCGAGTACAATTTACCAGTGATATGCTCCCTGCAGATATTTTAGGGACGAATATTTTTGATCAAACTAAAAGTAAATTCCGATTTCATCCTGGGCCAATTTTCACTCACCTGTTACTTGCAGATGAAATCAATCGAACCAACCCTAAAACGCAAAGTGCATTGCTTGAGGCGATGGCAGAGGGGCAAGTCTCCGTTGAAGGTAAAACCTGGCGGTTGATGTCACCTTTTTTTGTGATTGCAACGCAAAATCCTCTGTCACAAATAGGTACTTTCCCATTACCTGAATCCCAGCTCGATCGCTTTTTAATGCGTTTGAGTTTAGGGTATCCGTCTGATCAGGCAGAAAGACTACTTTTACAAACGCCAAACGCAAGTCAGCCCGCATTGGATTCGGTTATCTCAATGGATAAGCTGTCGGAATATCAAGGTCTGTTATCTGACATCCATGCTTCTGATACTTTATTGGATTATGTTCAAGCGCTGTTGGCCAATACTCGGACTCATAAAGATCTTTCTTATGGGCTCTCACCCCGTGGAGCGCAGGCATTAATGTCTGCGGCCCGGGCTTGGTGTTTATTAGAAGGGCGGGATTATTTAATCCCCGAGGACATACAAGCGGTTGCGCCCTCTGTGTTTGTGCACAGACTTAGTCTCTCTGCTGAGTCGATAGAAGCTGCGGAGCAGATTGTTAAGGCGTTGCTAACAACAACACCTGTATAAACAATCTAGGTTTTTTATATGATTATTCTATTAATGATCCAATAAGCTCTTCGAAAGGTCTTAGTTCAACAAATAAATTATTTGAAGTTTTTATTACCTCATCTATCTCAGACGCTTTTTTAGTGGTAACTCTATTGAAAAAGGAAATTAGTTTTTCTGACAAACTAGAGTCAATGATTACGTCAAAGGGTATGTCTAATAATTCTTTTTCGCTTAAATCCTGAGAGTTTTCGGGTGAAATCTCAATCTCTAGATCACCAAGTTTTTGAATAATTGACTTCCCATCATGAGAATATTTAAATATAACGCTTTCTTGTTTAGGATTAACATATTGAAAAATATGCAAGGAACCTCGACTAAATGCTCCAAGGTTTCCTAGTCTCAGATACAAATGCAGTTTATGGGATATATTATCTCCCTTAACGATTTTTTCTATACCATATCTAGCTTCAGTGACAACATATACAGAAGAGGCGGGTAGGGATGCTGTGAGTAGTAAAGTCAATATTACGATAGTTTTCATTTTGCCTAATTAAATTAGAAATCAATAAGCATAATGATTGTGAAATATGGAAATAGTTCATAAAGCTAATTTGTCTAACCAGTGGTTGTTTTGCTTCTTCTTAATTTTGTGTGAAGATGGAAGGTAACGAAGTTTTATGGAGTATTTGATGCTTAAAAAAGCAATCAATCAACAGGTTAACCAATGGATGGACAAACGGCTGGCTTCTGAATCAGATATTCTATTAACTCAGCAGCGGCTGTTTATTCTTCCTTCAAGGCAAGGCGTATTTTTTTTATTAGTTCAAATTCTCCTGTTATTGATTGCAATTAACTATCAAAATAACCTTGTATATGCCCTGTGTTTTTTTCTT
>CAKMZU010000029.1:13043-13702 GCA_929200485.1 uncultured Gammaproteobacteria bacterium
GTCTACGGATAAATCTCGAAGAATCCAGTAAAACCTTTGCTGGGCAGACGGTATTTGTTAAATTTTTAATTGATAAAACCCCCAAAGCGATGCATCACCAAGTGGCGTGTCATTTTAATGATGAGCGATCTGTGGTGTTTGATTTAGTGGATTCGAATCAAGTGAGTATTGCCTTGCCTTTGGCAACGAACCAACGAGGCTGGTTAACCTTACCTGAATTGAAAATCAAGTCAGAATTCCCGCTAGGATTGGTGACTTGCTGGTCACGATTACGTTTTAAGCAGTCTATTCTCGTTTATCCCACACCACTTAGTATTGATCATAGACAACTGCCTTCGCTTGGCGGGGGTGAGGAGGGTGAGGGAAATCGATCGGGTGATGAACACTTTAAAGGTTTTAAAACCTATGAGCAGGGTGATTCATTGAACCGTATTTATTGGAAAGGGCTAGCTAAAGGTCAGCCAATGCTGAGCAAAGAGTACAGTGATGGGCGAAGTAAAGAGGCTTGGTTGGACTGGGATGCATTGTCTTATGAACCCTTGGAGAGAAGAATTTCATTACTTACTGGGCTTGCGAATCACTATTTTGAAGCCGGTCATCCTTTTGGTTGCCGTTTACCCGGGTTAACCTTGTCGCCTGCAAATTCTGATGCCCATTAT
>CAKMZU010000029.1:13712-14393 GCA_929200485.1 uncultured Gammaproteobacteria bacterium
GTGATGGAGTGTAAGTAATGAGTCAAACCGTCACTCAAAATTATCAAATCCCTCGCACAACTTTTTTATGGTTAGTAGGCGTTTTAGTCTTTTTGATGTTGCCGCATGCCTTTCGATTTACCCTTGTCATTGTGCCGTTGCTTGTCATTTGCCTAGTTTGGCGCTGGCTGATTTTCAAGCAAAAAGTTGGGCAGCCTTCATTTTTAATCCGAGTAGCTTTAGTTGTCTTCGGTTTTACCGCAGTATATTTTCTTCCATTTGCCTGGGTAAGTTTAGAGACCGCGGTAGCTATATTGCTGGTTGGCACCTTGCTTAAATTGCTTGAGATGCGTCATCTGCGGGATTTGTTGATCATGACCAAGCTTTGTTATTTTGTCATCGTCGCGCAATTACTCTTTGATCAGACGATGCTGTCAGCAGTTTATCTGTTGATTGGTATTGCGCTGGCAACGGCAAGCTTAATTAGTTTGAACTTGCGTGATCAGCAGTTAGGGTTTGCATACCCGGTAAAACTCGCTTCAAAGATGATGTTGTTATCGGTTCCCATTATGGCATTGGGGTTTATTTTATTTCCAAGGCTTGAACCATTCTGGAAAGTCCCTTTGCCTGATAATAAATCTACAACGGGGATTAGTGACACCATGACGCCGGTCGGCTGAGGCGAGTGAAATAAATCCAATG
>CAKMZU010000029.1:14403-18409 GCA_929200485.1 uncultured Gammaproteobacteria bacterium
GGGCAGCATTGGCGAATTAATGCAATCAAATGCCTTAGTGTTTAGAGCGACATTTAAAGACAAAGTCACTGATCCAACGAGGTTTTATTGGCGCGGGCCGGTATTAAGTTACTTTGATGGTCAAACTTGGTATCAGGCAGAGAATGAAATTAAAACGTGGCTGACAGACGAAAAAACCGATATTTCGCCGCAGAGTCAGTCTTATGATGTCATTATGGAGGCAAGCTTTGCGGACTGGCTTTTTCCTCTGGAAACCTTTATTTCAAGTAATGAGCGGCTTTATTTTTCCAGTGATTACAGTGTAAAGTCTAAAAGTGTGATGACTAAAAAACAGCGGTTTTCATTTGTGTCGAATCAGCAAGTCTTGTTGGATTTACACTTGTCAGAGCAACTTAAGACGCATTATCTTGAATTACCCGATAAAGGAAATCCTAAAGTTCGTCAATTGGCAAGACAACTCAGTCAATCAACGAGCGATGCGAGCACGATTGTAGAAAAGGCAAATGCTTTTTTCTTATCTGAACCCTTTGTTTATTCATTAAAACCGCCGGTGTATACCAATAATCGTGTTGATCGATTTTTGTTTGATAGTCAAACCGGATTTTGTGAGCACTTTGCATCCAGTTATGTGTTTTTGATGCGAGCCGCAGGCGTCCCAGCACGCGTCGTCACCGGTTATCAAGGCGGTGAATTAAATCCTTACGAGGGCTATGTGGCTGTTCGACAAAAAGATGCACATGCCTGGGTGGAAGTTTGGCTGTCAGGTAAAGGCTGGGTTCGAATTGATCCTACCAGCTTTGTTGCGCCGCATCGAATTCGAATGGATCTAATGAGCGGATTAAGCTTCGATGAAGTCACTGAGCCTGATTGGCAAGCTGAGCCTTGGTTTGGTCAGAGTGTACTTGATGCCATTGCTTTTCGATATGATCAATTGGGGTATCTTTGGTCGAATTTTGTTGTTGGGTTTGATGCGGCAAACCAGTGGGCGCTGATTTCAGGCTTTTTTGGCTTAAAAAGCTGGACCCAAAAAGTCTTATGGCTTATTGCGGTGTTTGCTTTGTGTTTTGTATTTATTTATTTGTCGTTGATTGGTTTGCCTTCAAGATCAACAATACTTCCGCATGAAAGGCTTTACCAAAAATTGATTAAAAGACTAGCAAAACAGGGAGTAGAGAAACCTTTGGGGGCAGGGCCAAAGGCTTTTCTAAAAAAAGCAGTTGAAAATTTGCCAGAAAAAAAAGAGCCGCTGGAGAATTTTATGCGTCTTTATATTGCTAAGACGTATCAGAAAAAATCCGACGATAACTCTGAAAGCCTCCAGCAGATGAAAGCGTATTTAAAATCTATTTAGTTTTTTGAGTCGATGAAAGCAAAAGAAAGTTCAGCCAGAAGGCTGAACTATTCTCAGTTAAGCATACGTCGTTTCTTTTGATAACGGCGCTTGAGATTTAGAAAGGCTGGCAATATGTTTAGCGGCAATATAGCCGAATGTCATTGCTGGCCCAAGTGTTGATCCGGGGCCAGGGTAAGTAGGTAAAACTGCCATGGTGCAGTTCCCGCAACCGTATAACCCTTCGATGGCATTGCCATCATCATCCAGGACTTGACCATTGATATTAGTGATCATGCCGCCTTGTGTGCCAAAGTCTCCAGCATTGAGCTTCACGGCTAAGAATGGTCCTTTTTCAACTTTGCCCAGGCATGGGTTAGGTTTAAATTCCGGGTCGCCATAGTACCTGTCGTAAGCGGAATCACCGCGTTTAAAGTCCAAGTCTTTTCCGGTATCCACAAAACCATTAAATCGATCAATAGTCTCACGTAATCCTTTGGCATCCATACCGATTTTTTCAGCGAGTTCTTCAGGAGTTTTTCCTGTTGTTAATAAGCCACTGTCAAAATATTCTTTATTTAGCAAGAAATCCGGCATGAATGCAGGCCAGATATTACGCTTATTTCTGAAATCATTGTCCACAATCATCCACATTGGAATGCAGGGGTTTTCTTCGGTGTGAACTTCAAAAGTTTCCTGCAAGAAAGAGATATAGTTTTGTGATTCATTGGAGAAGCGTTTACCGGCTTTATTAACGACAATAGAGCCAGGCAAGGATTTATTCACGATGGCAAGAAATGGATATTCAGCATCAGGAATGGGTTTAGTCGTACACCACCAGGCTTGATTCATCAGCCCCGTGGCAGCACCGGCCTCCATGGCAGCTTTGATACCATCGCCTGTGTTGTCTTTATTGCCTGCACTCCATTCACTGTTGGTCGGTTTGGGCAGGTATTCTTCACGCATTTGCTGGTTATGTTCAAACCCACCGGAAGCCAAGATAACACCTTTGTTGGTTTTGACTCGAACCGATTTGCCATTTTGTTCAATGATGGCACCAATGACTTTATTGCCTTCTTTTATTAGAGACTTAAATGGCGTGTTAGTTAAGATGGGTATGCCACGGTCTCTTGCGGATAAAAACAAACGAATAACGCCAGCGCCGCCGCCAGTGGTTCGTCTTGAAAATCCAGTGCCTTTAATTAGCCAGGGAATATCAACGTAGTAGTTGAGAATCAGTTTTAGCGTTTCTTTAAGCCAGCCTTTACCTTTTGCCATGATAGTATGGCCTTGGACCTGTGTGAGTGCATACTTATAAAACATATACATGACACCGCCTGTACGGAAACGCCCAAGATCATCAGTTAAGTCAGTGATGGCAATGGGTTCCGGCTCCATTGAACGATGACCTTCCCTACTACCTGGCAGGTTTGTATAGTAATCGGGATATTTTTCCAGCGATTGATAACGGACACGCGTATTATCATGAAGAAAATCGACCATCTCTGGCCCATTTTTTAAATAGGCCTCAATCATGTCTTCCCTGATGAGCTCAGGGGGAATGGTATTTTTTAAATAAGTCAATGCCTCATCAAACGAATCATTCTTGGTATGTTCTTTTGCATACCGATTATTAGGTATCCACACACCACCGCCAGAGAGCGCACTGGTCCCCCCGAATTTGTCACTTTTTTCTACGACTAAAACATTGGCTTTGGCAATGTCATGTGCCGTAATTGCTGCGGTGAGTGCTCCGTTACCGGAGCCCACCACTAATACATCAACTTCTTTGTCCCAAGTTGTCATTGTAACCCTTAATTAAGTATTGGTCGTTGGGGCTGTTTTTGGCAACTGCAATCCATGGCATGCGCCGAATACGAATAGCATGATAAAATGATAAAAAGCAGAGCCGCCCGCGTGTTTGATTCGTGGTAAAAAAATGAGCGTTTCAATGATATGCGCAACCACGAAGAAGATGCCTGTCCAGTAAAGACTGGTTGCAAAAGGTTCAGGCAATTCGGTAAAACAATTAAGGATAATAAAGACCCAGGTTAGGCCGATGATGAATTTAGAAATGGTATATGCCATTGAATGCTCCAGGTTTTATTCTTATTATTAAACTTCAGGTTTGAAATGAGCGTTTTAAAACGCTGTAACCCTAGCAAATCCATTTGGCGAAACAAGTTAATTTACAGTAATCCCTAATAAAATGAAGGAACTATTTAATGAAATCGCTGAAAACAAGTCCATGGAGACGGCAGCTCCACTTAAGTGTTAGCTCTTCAAAAACCAGTGCAAAAATGGGGTGGTCCTGGATTGCAAATCAATGTAAGCCACAAGCTTTGCGTCAAGAGGATGCTGTGAGTCAGCACTTGGGTGAGTTTGTGAGTGATCTGGGTGAATTGAAAGGCAGTGTAGTTAAGGTTGGGCAACTATTGGCAGTTTTTGGTGATGCACTATTGCCACAAAGCTTGTTGGATGCACTAAGAGCTTTTGAAGAAGACTCAAAGCCCATAGACTTTGAAGCCATAAAAGCCTGCTTGATTGAACACCCACAGGTTGCAAATTGGGATATTGAATTCGATGCCATTGGAACTGGCTCTTTGGCGCAGGTTCATCGAGCGGTCGATGCTCAATCAGGTAAGCAGATTTGTTTAAAGGTTCAGTATCCAGGTG
>CAKMZU010000030.1 GCA_929200485.1 uncultured Gammaproteobacteria bacterium
ATATAGATTGAGCGAAGAGGGATTCAATAAATTTCTTCGTCCAATTATTGGTTGTGTTTCAAATTTAAGGGCTTTTCTGTCAGGCACTAGTTATGTTATTTAGGCGAACAACGAAAAACAGGAATATCTCTGTCCGTTCGTGCCTGATATTCATCAAAGTCGGGGTAAAGGCTTAGTAAATGTGGCCAGATTTGAGCCTTTTCTTCTGAAGAAATTTGCGTGGCGAGATACGCTTTGCTTTCACCGTTGACTAAAATTTCAATGTTCGGGTTGGCGGCAATATTGTTATACCATATAGGGTTTTTGTTCATGCCACCTTGAGAAGCAACAAGATATTTATCATCGCCATGGGGTAGGTGGATTAATGGGATCTCTCGTTTCTTGCCGGATTTTTTCCCTGTCATTGTCACTATACAAATCGGATAGCCGCCGGGAAAGTTTTTCATGAGCTTACCGTTTGTTTTCTTAAACACAAAAACATTCAAACGGGTATATAGCTTAGTGATTGCACGTACCAGCCAAACCCACTTTTCGGGGATTTCGGCCACATCTTCTCGCTGGGTTTTCACGTAATCATATTTTTTCATGTGTTTTTCCGGAGTTACCACTTATTCTTGACTTTGTTATGGGGTCTTTCTGAACGGTTAGAGAGAATAGAGCCTTTAGATTAAAAAGTCAGTAGTTGATTAACACTTTTTAATAGGTGAAAAAAAACCGCAGCTTGCTGCGGTTCTAACTGGATTCAATAATGGCTTATTGAACAGCTTTTAGATCAGATTCCAGGTCGGTTGAGCCCTCGATAGTCCAGCCTTCCCACCAGGCTTCATCTTCATTCGGATCAATTGCACCGATGTAGTCGGTTTGTTCCAGATCCCCTTCAACAACAGTCTTGATAGTAAGCTTTGCTGCGTCGCCTGCTAAAGCAAGGGTGTCGGTGAATACGACATTTGCATCTTCGAGCTTGGTCACTTCTGTGTCATAAGAAGCAGGCTGATCAATATTTGATAATTTGATACCTTTAGATTCACACTTGCCGATTAGGATATTTTTAAAGGTTACTTGAGTATCTTCGTCTTTACCATTATCAACACGTAAGCAGTTGTGGTAGTTAACTGATAGGCTGTTGTAAAGGTTTACCTTAACATCGCCTCTGAAACGTGTTCCTGATTGCTCGCTTAGATTTTTTTCACCTGCGCCTGAACTTGGTTCTGAACGAACTAAGTCTGAACCAATAATCGAAATATTGGATAAATAAGCCTGCGTTACTTTAACAGAATCTTCATCGGAACTGTTAGCTTCGATTCCGCGAGGGTCGTTACTGCCTGTAGGGTAGTCCTTATTTTGATTTTTGATAATAAGCGCATATTGAATGCTGCCTTTGTAACCTTCGTCGAAATCTAAGTCGTCATCATCGTTATTCGTCAACACTGCATATTTTAAATTAGCTGTGCCGCCGAACCATTCGATACCGTCATCCAGGTTACCATGGACTTGGATGTATTCAAGATTTGTTTCGCTGCCCACACCTTGAAGGGTTAAGCCATTAATTTCATTGCCTTCTGAAGCTTGATAACCACCTTCTGCGATAACAACATATTTTAATGTGCCGCTATAGTCTTTTTCGTCATCGCCACCAAAGTAAGCAACATTTTCTCCCCCTTCACCTTGTACGTTACAGTTGCCGCCTTCATGGCATGCTTTGCTTGTGCCAGGGCTGTATTGAGGTGCAAAACCTTGAATGATAATGCCTCCCCATTCACCAGAGCCGTCATAGTTTGAATCTTCTGAACTGAAGACGATCGGCGCTGTTTTTTCGCCCGCAGCTTCAATTTTTGAGCCGCGTGTTACAATCAATGAGCCATCAGAATCTGCTTTGATTTCTGCGTCTTTTTCGATGGTTAATGTCACGCCATCATTGATGACTTTTTGAAGGTTGTCATCAGTGATTTCCTGATCACCGTTACCTACGTTGACTGTCCCTTTTAGTGTCCATGGTGCACTGGCGTCAAGTGTCACATCTTCACAAATTCTTCCAGATATAACGCGGTTTTCTTTGTCAACTGACTCGTCAATGGATACGTTGCAGGCAGAATATGTTGATGATGCGCTGCTGTCATTATTATCACCGCAACCTGCAAGCATGAGTGTACTCACAGAACTAGCTAAAAGGAGTTTTGAAAATTTCATGAGGTTTCCTTTAGGAGGTTATTTAGATTACTTAAAAACTAGGCTTATATTGGCTTGAATTTGTGTCATAAAAGTGACGCTTGTATGTCACTTTTATGAATATTTGACGGCTATATTAAAAGTTCATACTGATTTCTAGATCCCAGCCGGTTCCTTTGTAATACGACTCAGTCACCTTGTTATCTTTTTTATACTTAGTCGCTGGGTTGAATAGATTCGAGCCTTTGGCTTTAAGCTCAAACATCTCATTGATTTGCCATTGATAGACCAGATCAAGTTTCCATCGGCCTTCTTCAATTTTGTTAGGCGTAAATTTTTCTACGCGGTAGATACGATCACTAAAATAATTACCAGAAAGGGACAAACTTTGCTCAGTTGTTAGGTGGTCAATGCCCAGCTGAATATTCGCCAGGAAATCAGATTGTCCCTGTAATTGACGAGAATCGTTGCTTTCAAACTCTTCTGATCGATTCTCATCTGATAGTGTCACTTCGGCATCAATATAGGAGAGGTTGCCTTTAGCAAAAGTAGCCCATTGGTCCATTTCAAATAAACTAACATCAAAGTCCAGTTCCAATCCCAAGATGGTTGCTTTTTTTTGGTTTCCGAACGTGTAGCCCTCGCAAGCACTTCCTGAGCATTTAAATTTTCCTATTTCTATAGGAGCATCGAGTATTTTATTAAATAAAGCTAAAGAGACTTGGTTTTTATCGTCAAAATAATACTCTGCTCGAATGTCCATATTTATGATGTCGGTTTTTTCGAGATTAGGTCGGCCATAGAATTCATCATCAGTCTCTGGGTCGTAAAATTTGGATGTTGAACGCTCCGTTAAGCCGGGTCTGGAAACAGTTTGGCTAATACTTCCGCGCAATTGCCATGCATCATCTATATACCAGGTTAATGAGCCAATGGGCATAAGATCGCTGCTGTCAAATGTATTGTCTGCAATACTATTATCAGGGTATGCCAGGTTTTGCTCGTAATTCTCCATTCTTACACCCGCTAATAAGCTGACAGTGTCAGCTATATTGGACTCAAGAGATACATAGGCTGCAGTGAGTGTTTCGTCTGCAGTATAATTTGCATTGATCCCTGTTTTTTTGATAAGAGAGGAAGGTGTTTCTAAGGCTTCTTCTAATGTTTGACCTGCTTTGGTGTCGTTTGAGACGGCAAAACCAAAATTACCTATTTTTGCATCGCGATCTTTTGCGGAAATGTATGTGCCGACTTTTGCAATATTAGTAATCGATTCGCCTAAGTCGAAATTAATTTTATAATTTAGCGAGAAATCCATTGCGGATTCTGTCATGTCACCGAATCGGCGGTTAACTTCACTGAGGATGGGTAGCTGGCCTAAAATCGTGTAGGATCTTCGATCGGGTTCGTAACGGTTAGTTTGCCCGAAGGATGTAAACCAGTGGAGTTCTTGAGAGCCATCCAATAATTGGTGTTTGCCTTCAAATTGCTGTGAAAGATAAGTGTTTTCAATCCATTGAAGGATGTATTTTTCACTTTCTCTTTCTTCTTTATCAGTGCCTTTGGTTACCTTTGTTGTGTCAGATGCCTGATGAAGGTAGATGGTTTTGCTGGTTACATCATGATTGTCGGTTTGATAACCTAAAGCGAGGTAACCAGACAAATCTGCATTATACGTTGAACGCTTGTAAGTGAACTTGCCTTCTCTATCATCTATAAAAGCTTCTCTTCTAGCTTCCCATCCGGAGTTATAACTTACTGCGTTATAAAAACTTAAATTACCATCGCCAATTTCAAAGCTATTGCCTAGAGAGTAAGACAATTTCATATCAGGCGTTGCTTTTTTGTTTTTAATTGCGTAGTTGTTGCTAAGTTCGTTTTCTAAGTTGAGGCTAGATGGTGGAGTTTCTCGACCAAAATTTGTTGCCTCATCAATAGATTCAGGCAGTTTGCGTTCACCATCATCATAACCAAATATATCCGTACTGCCGCCATCGTAACTGACGACATTTTTACCTGTAACGCCTGAGGTGTAGCCTGTGCCAATAGTTAATTTTTGAGTGTATTCATCGGATGGCTTCTTGGTGACAAGATTAATTTGTCCACCTGTTGCAGTACCTAATAGTTCAGGTCTAAAACTTTTTTCAATTTCAATCCCCTCTAGAATGCTGGATGGAAAAATATCTAAGGCAACATCACGTCGAGTCGGGTTAAGGCTTGGCATCGCACCACCATTTAATGTGGTTGCAATAAAACGCCCCTGTAATCCTCGAATAACGGCATATTTGCTGCCAACCAACGAGACGCCTGCAACACGCTTAAGTGCATCGCCTGCTGATGAATCACCAAATCGTGCCATGGCTTTGGCATCTAACACATCAACAACATTTAATGCAAAACGCTCTTTATCGACAAAATCGTTCGCTTTGTATTTGCCAACGACCTCAACTTCTTCAATATCGCCTTGCGCTTCACCAAAGCTAAAGTTAACGCTTTTATTAGCGAAGGCAACAACTCGGAAATTGTTAATGGATCGTTCACCAATTTCAGGATGGTTAATTAGTAAAGTATAAATACCTCGAGGTGCATCCAGTTCGAAATAACCATCTGTATCAGTGGTGGCTGAAATGTCAGTTCCTTTAAGAGCTAGAGTTGCACCAGTCAGAGCGCCTGTATTGTTTGAGATGACTTCGCCTGAAATATAGCCTTCGGGTTTTTTGTCGTTTGTGTCATTGGTTGCTGAATAGCTATCAATAAGTACAGTTGGCTTTTCGCCTTCATTAATAACTACGCTAATGTCTGTGTTGTTATCGGACTTTTGATCAAAGCTAAATGAAAAAACTGAAGTTTTGTCATTCGTTAAGATATTGACTTTGTGGGTGCCAGTTGCGAATGATTTATTTAGTGTGCCATTGGCGTCCAGCGGATAAATGGTTTCATTGATGCTGACAAGTTTGTCTGCCGCTGGGCGATCATTGATATACACATAAAGTGCCATCGATTCCGCAATGACTGTCTGGCCAAAGAGACACAGCGCAAACAGTGCCAAGCCTTGTTGAAGGCGTGATAGGGGCGTCATGATATTTTGTCCTCAAAATAGGCGTTATTTAATCGTTAATGCATCGAAAGGATTTGCAATGCATTGTTGGAATTTTATGTGGGGTAATATAGAGAATGAAGATGATGGTTTTGTAACAGTTGTGTTTCAGTATTGTTACATTGGTGATGTAGCGATCAGGAAATTCTTTTGTTTTTTCAGTTTTATTATACTTTTGTCATTATTTTATTATTCGTGACTGTTTTGTTTCTTTTCTTAATGCTATCTGAATTTGATCATGAAGAATGTGGTTGGTTTGAAGGGTGGCTTACGAATATAAGCGGACATCTCATCTATTCACCCTGAGCAACGTCTGTAGATTTATAGAAGAGGAGTTTTAATTAAATAGTTCAATATAAAAATCGGATAGATCAAGTTGGCCCACGCTTAAGTTATCTTCAATAGGTTTAGCTCTTTCTCTAATGGTTTTATAGAGGGCACATTGGATAGCTTTAGCGGATGTTAGCTTTTTTACCTCTTCAAAAAATAAATGCGCCTCACCATATTGATAGCGTAAATAAATCAACCACTGTTTTAATAAGGCATGTTGATATTTTTCAGGGCAGTCCGTTTCTAAGTTTTTAGCATAATAAAGAAGTAATAAGCAGATGTGCCCCCAGGTGATGGGAGAGATTTGGATACCTTTTGCACGAAGCGCTAATTCCGGGCACGCTAAAGCCCCACGGCCTAGCATGATATCTGTTACGCCTGTAATCTTGATTGCACGCTCAATATCCTGAGTGCTCCACATCTCGCCATTGGCAATCAGTTTAATATTTGTGTGTTGATTGATTTCGGCAATTTTGTGGTAGTGGGCGGGGGGTTTATAGCCTTGTACTTTGGTTCTGGCGTGAATCGTAAGTTCACTAGCACCTGCTGACTCTATCGCCTTTACATTTTCCATAAACAAGCTGTCGTCTTTAAAGCCTAAACGAACCTTAGCTGTGACGGTGATATGTTCGGGTAAAGCCTGTCGAATTTCGTGCACGATTGCATAGAGTTTGTCTGGAAACTGTAATAAAACCGAGCCTCCCCCTGAGTTATTGACGGTTTTAGCTGGGCAGCCAAAATTAATATCAATACTTTTCGCACCAAGTTGGGTCAGCTTCAAGGCGTTAGCAGCCATGGCTTGTGGATTATCACCTAAAATCTGCGGTTTTACTGGTGTGTTATTAAAGGTTTTGCTACTACTATGCATCTCGGGATAAATTTTTTCATATACTCTTTTGGGGTAAGTTTTGTCTGTAATGCGAATAAATTCAGTCACGCATTGGTCTATGCCGCCAATAGCACATAACAGGCCTCTTAGGCGGTGGTCGAGTACACCTTCCATTGGTGCTAAATAAATCTGATTAAGCATGATTTTGCAGTGGATTAAACTATCTTCTGAGTTTGGTTGTTTTTGTCAGTATTTGGATCTTTTTTAACCGTTTTTAGCTTTTGCATTTAAGGGAATTCTGTTAGAGTACGCCAACCTTTTTGGGTGCACCTTGTTAGCGCAATAATGGCTAAGATAATAATATGGTTGCACTTCGATAGGGCATTATATTAATTGGCATGTTCAGTGCATTTCTTCTTGAAAAAATGCTCCTTAAATTAGAGCTGCTGTTCATAGCTTCCCCTTTAAATCTTAAGGGGTGTTTGAGCTAATTGATGTTCCGGTTAGTGGTTTCTTCAAAGCCACAGCCATTTGTTAGAGCCGTCGGTTAAAAAGAATCGGTTAAAAAGAAAAGGGCAATTTCATGCAGAATGAGTTAATTCAACAAGGCGTATCACTAATGCTATATGGCATGGGTACTGTGTTTGTCTTTTTGGCTGTTCTGGTTGTTGTTACCCTGTGTATGTCTGCCATAGTAAAGCGATTTTTCCCCGAAGTCGAGCCTCTAGCCCCCGTAAATACAGGCCCTGTTAATTCAGGTATGGCCGCTCAGCCACAAGCTGTAGATCCTAAACGCCTTGCTGTTATATCAGCCGCTATCAAAAAACACCGAGAAACCTCAGGTCGCTAACCCTGGCTTGTTTGTTGTTTCGCTCTATAGGAAATCTTTATGACTTTAATCAAAAAGCCATTAGGTATTACTGATGTCGTGTTGCGTGATGCACACCAGTCTCTATTTGCAACCCGATTACGTTTAGATGACATGCTGCCCATTGCAGAAAAACTGGATCAAGTCGGTTTTTGGTCGCTTGAAACCTGGGGCGGTGCAACCTTTGATGCCTGTATTCGTTATCTCGGTGAAGACCCTTGGGAGCGATTACGTGAACTTAAAAAAGTCATGCCTAACACCCCACAACAAATGCTGTTTCGCGGGCAAAATATTTTAGGCTATCGCCATTATGCTGATGATCTGGTGACTAAATTTGTTGAGCGTGCAGCGATTAATGGCATTGATGTGTTCCGTGTGTTTGATGCCATGAATGATATGCGTAACCTTGAGACGGCAATTAAAGCGGTTAAAGAGGTAGGTAAACATGCGCAGGGTACGATTTCTTATACCGTAAGTCCCGTTCATACCCTTGAAACCTGGGTAGAGTTAGCGGCTGATCTAGAGTCAATGGGTGCTGATTCTATCGCCATTAAAGATATGGCAGGTCTGTTAAAGCCTTATGTGGCTTATGATCTTGTCACTCAATTAAAGCAGCGAGTGAATATTCCGATTCATATGCAGTGTCATGCAACGACGGGTCTTTCTACGGCAACGGCACTAAAAGCGGTTGAGGCGGGTATTGATAATGTTGATACGGCAATTTCATCCATGAGTATGACCTATGGTCATTCACCAACAGAATCTGTGGTAGCTATTCTTGAAGGGACCGAGCGAGACACTGGCCTTGATCTTAAAAAGTTAGAAGAAATTGCTGCTTACTTCCGAGTGGTTCGTAAGAAGTATGCCAAGTTTGAAGGTTCTTTGCGCGGTGTTGATTCTCGTATTCTTTTAGCGCAAGTTCCCGGTGGCATGTTAACCAATATGGAAAGCCAGCTAAAAGAACAAGGCGCGTTAGATAAATTTGATGACGTTTTGCAGGAAATTCCTCGCGTTCGTGAAGATTTGGGCTTTATTCCGCTTGTGACGCCAACGTCACAAATTGTTGGTACGCAATCAGTATTAAACGTTGTTACTGGTGAGCGCTACAAATCGATCTCTAAAGAAACGGCTGCTGTTCTAAAAGGCGAATATGGTGCAACGCCAGCACCTGTTAACGCTGATTTGCAATCAAAAGTGCTTGATGGTGGTGAGGCTATTACTTGCCGTCCTGCTGACTTGTTGAATGATGAACTCGCTGCCATGACGAAAGAATGCAAAGAGAAAGCATCTGAACAAGGCATTAAGCTTGAAGCCGGTGAACGTGAGGTTGATGACGTATTAACCTATGCCTTGTTCCCGCAAGTGGGCTTGAAGTTTTTGAAAAACCGTGGCAACCCGGATGCATTCGAGCCTGCGCCAGTAGCAGCTGATGAGTCAGCATCAGATGAGCCAGGTGTTTATACCGTCACTGTTGAAGGTGAGAAGTATGTGGTTCAAGTTGAAGATGGCGGTGACATTCAGTCTGTTACCCCTGTTGGTGGTCAGCCGCAAGCCGTTTCTTCTGCGCCTGCTGCTGCGCCTGCGCCTTCAGGTAAAACCGAGTTGGTAACAGCACCTTTGGCCGGGAATATCTTTAATGTGATCGTCAAGCCCGGTGATACCGTTCAATCGGGTGATGTTATCTTGATTTTAGAAGCCATGAAAATGGAAACAGAAGTTCGTTCTCAACACGCGGGTGTGGTGCAAAGCATTTCCGTACGCGAGGGTGATGCTGTTGCCGTTGGTGATCAACTGGTCGCTTTAGCGTAGGAGGTCACATGGAACATTTGTTAAATCTCTGGCTTAGTTCAGGGTTGGCTCAGCTTGCTTCAGGGCAGGCCATCATGATATTGGTCTGCTTTGGCTTGTTGTATCTGGCCATTCGAAAAGGCTTTGAGCCATTGTTATTATTGCCTATCGGTTTTGGCGGTATTTTGGCGAATATCCCTGGTGCAGGTTTAGCATTTTCATCGATTGAAAATGCGATTTATGCTGGCAATGCGGATGTAATGGCTGCCGTTTCCACGCTCTTGGGTCAATCCTTCGAGTCTGGTAAAGAAATGTTAACGGCTTTAGGCAATACATCCTTCTCTGTGCATGGGCAAGCAGAGGCCATTGCTCAGGATCATGGTTTTAGCAATGGCATGCTCTATAACTTTTATAGCGTTGCGATTGCTTCCGGTGTTGCACCTCTGGTTATTTTTATGGGTGTTGGTGCCATGACTGACTTCGGTCCGCTACTGGCAAATCCTAAAACCTTGTTCCTGGGTGCCGCAGCGCAGTTTGGTATTTTTGCAACGGTATTAGGCGCTGTAGGCTTAAGCGCTGCAGGATTAATGGATTTCACATTGGCGGATGCGGCGGCAGTCGGCATTATCGGTGGTGCCGATGGTCCAACAGCTATTTATGTTGCAAGCATGCTGTCACCTCATCTGTTGGGTGCGATTGCTGTAGCGGCTTATTCGTATATGGCATTGGTTCCTTTGATTCAGCCACCGATTATGAAGTTGTTAACTTCGGAGAAAGAACGTCAGATTGAGATGGTTCAATTGCGTAAAGTAAGCAAGTTAGAGCGAATTTTATTCCCGATTTCTTTGCTTGTCCTCGTTGCACTTTTCTTGCCTGATGCAGCCCCTTTATTGGGTATGTTCTGCTTTGGTAACTTGCTCAAAGAGTCCGGTGTGGTCGATCGCTTAAGTGATACGGTACAAAATGCACTGATTAATATCACCACTATCTTCTTAGGTTTATCTGTGGGTTCAAAGCTGAGCGCGGATAAATTCCTGGACGTTAAAACACTCGGAATTCTGGTTTTAGGTATTGCTGCTTTCTGTGTGGGGACAGCGACTGGTGTTTTAATGGCGAAATTAATGAACTTTTTATCCACTTCTAAAGTCAATCCCTTAATTGGTTCTGCTGGTGTCTCTGCGGTACCAATGGCTGCTCGAGTATCAAACAAGGTTGGTCTTGATGCAAATCCGCATAATTTCCTGATGATGCATGCTATGGGTCCAAATGTAGCAGGTGTTATTGGTTCTGCTGTTGCTGCGGGGGTCATGATTAACTTAGTTTCTCCATAAAGACTAAACAGCTTTTTGCAGGGGTCGCTCTGCAAGCTGCCTGTTAAAATGCAACATGGAGGTGATACATTTTAAAAAAAACGTGTAAACTTAAGAAATACTGTCTTAAAAAACGTTTTTTATTTAATTTAGTCATTATGGAAAAATAAGTGCCTCACCCCACGGTTGCAAAATTATCGGCATTAAGTGCTCAACTCACTGAGCAGGTCAGACGTTTGCCTCAAGATAAATGCCGATCAGTTTTAATGGTTGGTATTATCTTCATTGTCATTACTATTATCGGTAATAACTTCTGGTTTTTCTTCTCCTACGACGAAGTCACTCTTCCTCAAATTTCATCAAGACCCACCCAGTCAGCAAGCGCATCAAAGCAGCTCATTAGTTATGAAGAGGTAAAATCCTGGCAGTTATTTGGTGAAGAACCCCAAGTGACAGCAGAGGAAACAGAAACGCTTTTACCTCAGGTGACTGAGGAAGTAGATGAGAATGCCAGAGAAAACAGTCTTAATCTTCGCCTGGTTGGTATTATTAATGCCTCAGCCCCCCAAGAAGGTTACGCGATTATTCAACACGGCAGTGAAGCGGATTTATACAAAGTCGGTGACCCAATTCCTGTCGGCAACGATATCAGTCTGGCAAAAGTTTTAATTGATCGTGTGATCATAAATAATCGAGGAAATTTTGAATCATTAAAATTATTTGAGTCTGATAAGGTGCTGCCAGTAAAGCGTAGTGTACGCAAAGGGCCAGCAAAGGCACCGAAGACCTTAGATAAAAGAAACGACAGGCGGGTGACAGAGCTAATGACGGGATACCGCAAACAGCTTCTCAGCAATCCGATGTCGATGGCGAATGTCATACGTGTATCTTTAGCAACGGACGCCCAAGGTAATACCATTGGGTATCGTGTTCGCCCGGGAAAGGCACGAAAAGAATTTGCTGAGCTAGGCTTAAGAAGCGGCGATATTATTACGGCCGTTAATGGGATCAGTTTATCCGATCAACAAAGTGCCATGCAGTTATACGGTAGTTTAGGCAGCTTGACCGAAGCGAATTTTGATATTAAACGTGGCAATAGTCATTTATCCATCTTAGTGAATTTATCGAATTAATATGGGTTTATTTAACTTACGGACAATTACCTTGAAAACCTTTTTTACTCACAAACTATTTATTCTAGGCTTGGTGGCTTTGTCTAGTCTTGTGCTGGCTGAACCGATTGAGAGTGATTCGAATGGCAAGAGCGCAATTAATTTGCCTGAAGATAAAGAAGTCACCTACACCTTAAACTTCAAAGATGCTGACATAAAAGAGCTGATAAAGTTTGTTGCTGATACCACAGGTAAGATTGTCATTATTGATCCTAAGGTTAAAGGCAATATTGAGGTTATCTCGAAAACGGAAGTCGGTGAGGAAGAATTATACGCCGTTTTCTTGAATATTCTTGAAGTCCATGGATTTACTGCCGTTGAAACTGAAGATAGCGATGTGATTCGTATTATTCCTCAGAAAAACGCCAGGACCAGCGCGTTACCGGTTATTAAAGGCACAGCAACCATTGCTAACCCTGAATACGTGACCCAGATTATTCCATTGAAAAACGTCAATGCGTCTAAATTAATCCCTGTTCTTCGTCCGTTGATTCCTCAGCAGGGGCACATGGCCGCTTACACAGATACCAACAGTATTATTGTTACTGATAACGCAAGCAATGTTGCCAAAATCGTCAAGATCATTAAAAATCTGGATCAGTCACCGCATAAAGATGTTGAGATTGTGAAATTGAAATACGCTGCGGCTGATGAAATTACCAAGATGATCACCCAGATCAATAAAAACACAGGCAACAGTAAAAATCAGCCTGCTGAAGATTCTGTCGATATTGTGGCGGATGACCGCAGTAACAGTGTTTTGTTGAACGGCACTTTGCAGGCGCGTGAACGCATCAAGAAAATTATCCGTGGTTTGGATGTTCAGCTGGCGCGCAGTGGTAATGCACAAGTTTTCCGTTTGCGTCATGCAAAAGCAAAAGAGCTGGCGCCTGTGCTTTCAAAAGTGGTGCAAAATATGGTGAAAATGACCGTCGATTTGAAGTCGAAGTCTGCATCACAAAAAAATGCCACCATCGAAGCGGATGCAGCGTCTAACTCACTGATTGTTACTGCCCAGCCCGATATTATGGAAAGCTTAACTGGCTTGGTTCAGCAGCTGGATATCGCAAGGCAGATGGTTCTGGTTGAGGCCATCATCGCTGAAATTACCTTAAGTGATGACAAAGGATTAGGATTGGATTTTCTATTCGCAGGTAAAAATTCAGGCATTGGTGGCTCGAATACCAGTGGTAATATTGGGAAGGCTTTTTCAGGTGCTTTGACTAGCAATACCGATGATCAAGCAAAAGGCTTACTTGGAGGAATTGCTGGTATTGTTGGGGGGTTTGATTACAACCCAAACGGCAATTCATTTGGCGCGATTTTAACCGCGATTGAGAATAATACGGATTCAAACATCCTGTCGACACCGAGCATCATGACCTTGGATAATAAAGAAGCCTCGATTGTCGTGGGCCGTCAGGTACCCTTTGTCACGGGTAGTTACACTTCTACGGGGTCGGGATCAAACCCGGGAAACCCATTCCAGACTATTGAACGAAATGATGTGGGTATTACGTTAAAAGTTACCCCGCATGTCAATAGCTCAGGGGAGGTGACGCTTGAAATTGTGCAGGAAGCCTCTGAAGCACCTGAAAGCAGCACGGGAACAATCGATCCCTCTCAGGTAGTGACGACTGAACGAAAAATTAACACCTCTGTACGGGTTAAAGACGGTGGTGTGGTGGTCTTAGGTGGTTTAATTCAGGATAAAGCGCAGGAGGTGGTGAAAAAAGTTCCGCTGCTGGGTGATATTCCAGTGATGGGGCATTTGTTTAAGAGTACAACCAGTACGACACGTAAAACCAATCTTGTGGTATTTATCCGCCCTAAGGTGATGGAAGATTCGTCAAGTGTAACCAATATTTCGAAGAAAAAATATCAACATATGCAGGCCAGTCAGGCAATGCAATATAACGAAGGCCTGGATTTCTTCCCCAAAGAACGTATCCCGGTATTGCCCGATTGGGAAGAGCAAATCCGAGCACTCGAAGGACCTGCTGGAAAGACAGACGGCATGTTCATTCCTGACCTTGATGTAGAAGCTCACTAGAAGGCGGTACATCAAATGTCTAAAGAACAAAACAATTTGTCTGATGAAACCCATGACACCCCGTTGGATATTCAGACTGATGGTGCACCTCATGATGAATCAACTGGCTTTCAAGAGCCACAGTTCAAGGAAATCCCGTATCCTTATGCGTCAACGCATGGGATATTTCTAAAATCCAACGACGATGGCTATACCGCATTTTATAAAGATGGGCTGTTGCCTGATATTCTTTGTGAGGTCCGACGATTTGTTGGTGAGCATTTGACGCTTGAGCAATTACCTGAAGCAGACTTTCAAAAGCAATTATCCAAAGCGTATCAGCGTTCAGCGGATGAAGCTGTGCAAGCTGCGGAAGACATGAGCGATGATCTTGATCTCAGTCGCTTGGCGGATGAAATAAACGAAACTGGCGATTTAATGGATGCAGATGATGATGCGCCGGTGATTCGCTTGATTAATGCCATTTTGTCCCAGGCGGTTCGTGAAAATGCATCAGATATTCATATTGAAACCTTTGAAAATGAGTTGGTAGTGCGTTTTCGCGTTGACGGTTCGCTTTATGAAGTATTAAAACCTAAACGCATGTTAGCGCCATTATTGGTGTCTCGCATGAAGGTTATGGCAAAACTCGATATTGCCGAAAAACGTATTCCTCAAGATGGTCGTATTTCGGTAAGAATTGCAGGTCATGCCATTGATATTCGTATGTCGACAAACCCTGTTGCGCATGGCGAGCGGATCGTATTGCGTTTGTTGGATAAAGATGCAGGGGCATTGAGATTATCTCAGCTTAAAATGACGCAACAAACGCTTGATGGTTATAAAAAATCCCTGGCTGCACCCCACGGGATTATTCTGGTGACAGGCCCAACCGGTTCTGGTAAAACCACCTCGCTTTATGCCGGACTGACACATATCAATGAACCAAACAGAAATATTTTGACCATTGAAGATCCGGTTGAATATGTTTTGGCAGGGATTGGTCAAACGCAAGTGAACCCTAAAGTCGGAATGACCTTTGCGAAAGGTCTTCGTGCAATTCTCAGGCAAGACCCTGATGTGGTGATGATTGGTGAGATACGTGATTTGGAAACCGCAGAGATTGCTGTTCAGGCAAGTTTAACTGGTCATTTGGTTATCTCGACCTTGCATACGAATACAGCCATTGGTGCGGTGACTCGTCTGGATGACATGGGCGTTGAGCCATTTTTATTATCGTCAAGCCTGATGGCCGTGATGGCGCAACGTTTAGTGCGAACTTTATGTGAGCACTGTAAAGATCCTATGCATCCGAATGAGATTGAATGCAGGCTTTTAGACATTCCGTTTGAAAACTCTGAAAATGCAACCATTTATCGTGCAAAAGGCTGTGATAAATGTAATCAACAAGGCTACCGTGGTCGTCTGGGTATTTATGAATTTATCGAGATTGATGATACCTTGCGAAAAATGATTCATGATCGTGAGCCCGAGCAGGTGATGACGGACTATGCACATACCAAAGCACTGTCGATTCGTAATAACGGGTTTAAACAAGTCTTGCAAGGCTTAACGACGCTCGAAGAAGTGCTTAGGGTGACCTCGGGATAGTCTCATGGCAGCATATAGTTATCAGGCGCTTGATAGCAAGGGCAAGAAGGTTAAAGGGATTCTTGAAGGGGATTCCAGTCGTCATGTCCGTACACTCCTGCGCGAGAAACATCTAAGGCCGCTTGAAGTTGAATTGAGTGGTGAGACCAGCAAACAGTCTGAAGAAAAACAACGTTCACTTTTTTCAGGTTTTTCTCGCGTTAAGATGAGTACGAGTGAGCTGGCACTTTTCACCCGCCAGCTCTCCACATTGATATTGTCAGGGCTACCCCTTGATGAATCAATGAAAGCGGTTGCGCAGCAAACGGAAAAACCCCGTTTAAAATCTATGGTGCTTGATGTTCGTACCAAGGTGCTTGAAGGGCATTCATTGGCTTATGCATTAGGTGGCTATCCTAAAGTCTTTGATGGCATGTACCGTGCTATGGTCAATGCCGGTGAACAAGCCGGTTTTCTGGGTGTGGTACTTGAGCGTTTGGCGGATCATACTGAGAGCAGCCAATATACCCAGCAAAAAGTGAAATCCGCTATGGTCTATCCGATCATTTTGATGATTGTGGCGTTTGCAGTAATCACCGGGTTGATGGTGGGTGTTGTCCCGGATCTGGTAAAAGTCTTTAACTCGCGTGGCGCGGAATTGCCTCCTTTAACACGCGGTTTAATATGGACGAGTGATTATTTGGTTAATCATGGTTTTATCACTTTGCTAGGCATTCTAGGTGGAATTATTGCGCTTCAACGTTTTATGCAAACACCAGCAAGGCAAATGTGGTGGGGAAAGATGAAGCTTAAGTTGCCCCTGGTTTCTAAGATTGTCCGTGCAGCTGAAACGTCGCGCTTTTCCAGTACGTTAAGCATGCTGGTTGCCAGTGGTGTCCCGCTTTTGCAAGCCATTAGAATTTCTGCCGCCGTTTTAAATAATCCGCATCTAAAAGCACTTTGTCAGGAAGTGGCTTTGAGTGTTCAGGAGGGTGGGAGTTTTGGTAAAGCCCTTGGTAACACGGGCGCATTTCCTCCGCTATTTGTACATATGGTCTCCAGTGGTGAGGCCAGTGGTGAGTTGGAGGCGATGCTGGCCAAAGTTGCACAAAATCAGGAACGCGAATTAGAAATGACACTGACTTCGTTGGTCAGTGTTTTAGAGCCCTTAATGATCGTCATGATGAGCGGCATTGTGATGACTATCGTAATGGCAATTTTGCTGCCTATTATGGATATGAATACACTCGTTTAACAGGAGAAAAACAATGAAGTCTCTGCAAATTCAGCGCGCTCGTGGTTTCAGCTTAATCGAAATCATGGTGGTTTTGGTTATCATCGGCCTTTTGGCATCCATTATTGGTCCCCGTATTCTGGGTACGGCAGAAGATGCACGTAAGAAAAAAGTGCTGGCAGATTTTGCCAATATTCAAACCGCATTGAAACTCTACAAGCTGGATAACTATGTTTACCCTTCAACAGAGCAAGGTCTTCAGGCATTAGTCGAAGAAACCACTATTGCGCCCGTACCTAAAAACTTTAAGGATGGCGGTTATATGGAAAAATTACCGAAAGATCCTTGGGGGAACGATTATATTTATGTGTCTCCAGGTGATCATGGTGACTTTGATATTTATTCCCTGGGCGCTGATGGGCAAGGGGAAGAAACACTCATTGGTAACTGGCAAACCGATCAGAAGTAACTCTAAAATACGCTTAAGCACCCACTATCTTGAAGTCAGCCATGAAGCCAGCTATTCGACGTGTTAAAGGATTTACTCTGATTGAGTTGCTGGCAGTCCTGGTGATTATAGGGCTGGCTGCCTCCTTGACCGTTATCTCTTTGGGCAGGGGATTCGGTTCTGATAATCTTGATACCTTTACAAAACAATTTAGAAATACGTTGGCTTTTGCTGCTGAAGAGGCGGTACTGTTTCGTCATCAGGCTGGGGTTATTTTTGATCTTGAGAATATCGATGACGAAACCCGTTACACCTATCAATTTGTCATTCTTGATGAAAAGGTGAACCGTTGGGCTGAGAGTGAAGACCCTGATTTGAAAAAAGGTTACTTT
The DNA here is from genome assembly GCA_929200485.1 of uncultured Gammaproteobacteria bacterium. Classification (GTDB taxonomy): domain Bacteria; phylum Pseudomonadota; class Gammaproteobacteria; order Pseudomonadales; family DT-91; genus CAKMZU01. The sequence continues at coordinate 17,257 of CAKMZU010000030.1, forward strand.
CCACCCGATATTGAGTTAGAAATTGATGTGGAGGGTGAAGAGCTGACCATTGGTGCTCAAAGAGAAGCGAAATTTTTTATCTCCAAGAAAAAATCGGATGGCAAGGATGAAGAAGGGAAGTCTTTAGTGCCAGATGTTATTTTCTTCTCCAGTGGTGAAACGCAATCTTTCGTTATGACGTTGCGAACCACCAAAGGCACTCAAAAGGAATATAAAATCTCTTCAAGTATTTTAGGGCAGATCACCGTAAAGCAACTGGGAGATGATGATGCCTAGATTGTCTTCCGGAAAGCGGCATTCGAATAAACAAGCCCAGCAGGGTTTTACCTTAATTGAAGTTATGGTGGCAGTTGCTATTATCGGCGTGGCTTTGCCAGCGCTGATTATGAGCCTTTTAAGGCAAGTCGATAGCATCGCTTATGTGCGCGATAAGCTAGAGTCACAATTAGTGGCTGCCAATATTATGACAGAGTTGCGCATACGCAACGAATTAACAGGAGAAATTCCTAAAAAAGAGCAAGGACAAAAGCCAATGGGGGAGCGGGTATGGTTTTTCGAAACCGATTTTAAAGAATAAACAAAAAAACACGCCCGCGCAGCTAAAGCACGCCCTCTTCTTTTTTTTTTTTTGGGGGCCGCTCTTTAAAGTAGAAAAAATCACGATTAAACTGCCCAAGGTGGAAAATGCACCGGGTCAAAAAAGCAGTTCATCAAGTGGTAGCGGCTCGGGTGTTTCGAGTGGTTCTGGCTCAAGTAGCTCAGGTTCAGGGAATTAGGATCTGAGATGAGAATAGCAACATTCAATAGATCCCCCCACTGTTCAAAAC
>CAKMZU010000031.1:0-2066 GCA_929200485.1 uncultured Gammaproteobacteria bacterium
ATTGGAATTTGAGGCTCGTTTGGAAGTGCTCAGTGGTCTATGTAGGGATTTGGGATTGAGAGTGCATTGTCATTTTTGCTGCGGTTAAGTTACAATCTGCCGTTTTTCCCTGCTGTTCTTCATTTCAATCATGCAAACCGAATCCCGAAAAAATAAGCTTGAAATTAATAAGCTACAGAAACGTTTAAGGCGTCATGTGGGTAATGCGATTGTCGATTATAATATGATCGAAGATGGCGATGTGGTTATGGCGTGTATATCAGGGGGTAAAGATTCCTTTACCATGCTGGATATTTTGCTCAATTTGCAAAAAAACGCCCCGGTGACGTTTGAGGTCATTGCAGTAAACCTTGACCAGAAGCAACCGGGTTTTCCAGAGCATGTCTTGCCTGAGTATTTTGAATCACTCAATATTCCTTATTATATCGTTGATAAGGATACCTATAGTGTTGTTAAACAAAAAGTCCCAGAGGGAAAAACGACTTGTGGGCTTTGTTCGCGTTTACGACGTGGAACATTGTATGCGTTTGCTGAAGAGATTGGGGCAACCAAATTAGCGCTTGGGCATCATATGGATGATATCGTTGAAACCTTATTTCTGAACATGTTTCATGGTGCAAGGCTTAAGGCCATGCCACCAAAACTTCGTTCAGATGATAAACGTAATGTGGTGATTCGCCCAATGGCCTACTGCCGTGAAAAAGATATCCAGCAATTTGCCGAGCAGAGGGAATATCCAATTATTCCTTGTAATCTATGCGGATCACAAGAGAATTTGCAGAGACAAAATATCAAGGCGATGCTGACCCAGTGGGATAAAGAAACACCCGGTCGAGTCGAAAGCATTTTCAAGTCGCTGCAAAATGTGAGTCTCAGCCAGTTAGCCGACAGAGGTCGATTTGATTTTGAAAATCTGCCCCTTGATCGGACGGGCGAGCGAGAAGCCTATGCTTATGATGAGGCGGAGATATCATCTAGCAACCTTGGCCATGAGGCCTTGCTCAAGGTGGTCAATTTACCATAATGTTTCTCAGGTGAAGGGTGTTATAACACCCGTGCAAAAAAATTCTTAAGCTTTTCATTGATAAACTCCGGCTGCTCAAGTGCAGAAAGATGGCCAGCATTGGGTATAACGTCTAATTTGCCTCGCTTTAAATAGTTCATCATTTCTTCGGATTCTCTAACCGGTCTCGGTAGATCTTCTTCACCTGTCAATAATAACACTGGCGCTGTGATTTTTCCGAGTAATTCCAAACCGTTGGGTCTACTGAACAGGGCTCTACCCATTTGTGTCAGCTGAGATAACTGCGGAATGGACAAGCTTTGTAGTTGTTCTGAAAAGGTTTGAACGCAGGGCAATGCTCGATCAATGGATTGTGGGGCAAAGTAAAACGGCGTGATGGTCTGTGCCATTTCTTTTGAAACGCATTGTTCCTGATCTATTTGATCCATCAAGCCAAAGTACAATACACGAGAGGTTTCTGGTTCATCTCCCAAATAAGTTCCCATCAGAACCAGTGATTTAACTCGCTCTGGATGATTAGCAGCAAGCTTTGTCCCCCACATGCCCCCAATGGAATGTCCGATAACAGAAAATCGTTCAACGGCCAAATGATCCATCAATGTTATCATGTGTTCGGCAAAGTCATAAGGGCTTGCAAAACATGCCGGGAGTGAATCTGACGTACCGTGGCCCCATAAGTCAGGAGCAATACAACGGTAGTGCTGGCTTAGTTTATCAACTTGCGACAGCCACATACTGTGATCACATAAGTAACTATGTCCAAAAAGGAGAACTTCCCCTTGTCCTTTGTCAAGGTAAGCCAAGTTTTTATCTTTAATGGTCAGTTGTTTTTTCATGACAGTATTCTTTTGGTTTGATGAAGATTTGCGAGTGAGCAATATTAGGGTTGGTTAACCTTTAGAGAAAAAAATTCCGAGAAAGTTTAGCTTTCGTTGATGGGAGCGACTTGCAAGGCCGGTATTCATTCATCAAAGTAGAAAACTTAGCGGAAGCTATTACTTCAATGCGCAGCGATTGTCGGTTTCAGTGGCAAGATAAAATG
>CAKMZU010000031.1:2076-3081 GCA_929200485.1 uncultured Gammaproteobacteria bacterium
CAAGCACTTGAAAGACGTTTGTATTACTGCGTACTTGCGCCTTACCACAGAAAAATCGGTGACAGCTGAATCTGACAATCGCTGTGCATTGCAGTAATAGTATCCTTAGAAGTTATTGAAGTCATGAATCGGCTTGAGTCCCGCGCGTTAAGGCGGTAATATGCCGTTTTTTATTGGAGCATTTCAGTATGTTTACGGGTAGCTTGGTGGCCTTGGTCACCCCCATGGATTCTGCTGGTAATATCGATTGGGAAACCCTGCATAAGTTGGTTGACTGGCACTTGCAAGAAGGCACTCATGGTATCGTTGCTGTGGGTACAACCGGTGAATCTGCTACCCTGGATGTTAAAGAGCATTTATCTTTTATTGCCAAAGTGGTTGATCAGGTCAATGGAAAAATCCCTGTGATTGCAGGGACTGGAGCAAATTCCACTCGCGAAGCCATTGAAATGACGATAGAGGCGGAGCAGGCAGGTGCAGATGCCGCATTGTTAGTGACACCTTATTACAATCGCCCAAGTCAAGAGGGCTTATATTTGCATCATGAGGCCATTGCTAAAGCCGCTAAAATCCCTCAGATTCTTTACAATGTTCCAGGCAGAACGGCTTGCGATATGTTGCCAGAAACCATTATTCGGCTATCAAAAATTCACAACATCGTTGCAGTAAAAGAAGCGACGGGAGATATTTCTCGTGGTGAGCAAATTCTTGCGGCCTGCAACCAGAATTTTGTTCTTTACTCTGGCGATGATGGGACTTTCCTGGATTTGTTCAAAGTCGGCGCAACAGCCAATATTTCGGTAACTGCCAATGTTGCACCCAAACTCATGGCTGATATTTGTGAAAAAGCATTAGCAGGGGACTTTGATGGGGCGAAGGTGTTGAATGCGCAACTTGAAGGTTTGCATCATGCGTTGTTTTTAGAAGCGAATCCCATCCCTGTAAAGTGGGCGATGGCGCAGATGAAGAAAATGTCAGAAGGTATCCGCTTACCATTAACTGTGC
>CAKMZU010000031.1:3091-12065 GCA_929200485.1 uncultured Gammaproteobacteria bacterium
GAACTTATTGATGCGATGGCTGCAGCAGGAGTCTAATTGTTGATGTCCGTATCTTTGAGGTTTATGTCGTTCAATTCAGTTAATTTCCGACAATCCGCAAGCGCCGCCTTATTATTTTCGGCGCTAGCAGGTTTGATAGGTTGTAGTTCAACGCCAAAAGACGATACAAGCTGGTTTCGTGATCGAGATTTAGACTACCGATTTGCCAAACAGTCCAAGCGAACATCAGTTCCTCAAGGTCTGGATGAAAATAAAATTATCGATTACTATCCCGTTCCTCCACTGAAGGTCAAAGATACCCCTTTTGTTGATGGGCTAATTATGCCGCTTCCGCCTGTTGCTGCGGATAAAAATAATGTCACATTGCAAACGTTGGGCACAAGGCAATGGCTGCTAATCTCAGCTTCGCCTAGTCAATTATGGCCCTTGTTAAAAGCCTGGCTAATCAACGATAAAAAAATGCTGACCGGCGGTAAAAGCCAAGAGGGTTTGCTAACGGCTAAAGACAATACAGGCACTTATATTTTTCATGTCGATCAAGGCTTTCAGCGGAACACGGCCGAGTTACGATTGGATTATCGCTCTGCAAAAGCAGGTGTCAGCACAAAGGATTTTGAGCGCGATTACTTAACTAATATGGGGAAATATTTATCCGATGCATTGGATAACCCAAGCTACTCATTTGCTGCGAGAGAAATCAGCACGCAGCCTGCGATGACATTACAGCGAACAGCTGGTGTGAATGAGCTAATTCTCAATGTTGATAATGAGCGCGCGGTGGCGGCAGTTAAAAAAGCATTGCAAAAAGCACAGTTCAATGTTGAACCCGCGGTGAAGAAGGGCGAAGTGACGCAAATACCTGCAATCTATTATCCCAGACTTTCCGAAAAACCGGGCTTTTTTGCCAGACTCTTTGGTGCTGACCCTGAAGGTTTGGATGAAAGTATCCCCCATGCTGGCAATCATTACGGTATTGTGATTACCCCGCTTGCGAATAAAAAACAGCAAGTCAGAGTGACGGCAAAGGATGGCGCAGCTGTTACCAGTAATGAGAATCGTGATATGACGTTATTATTAAAACGTTATTTATCCTAAAACACTTATTTTTGTTTCTGGTTTTCATGATTGATGGTTTGATTGGTAAGTAGGGTCTCATGCGTTTTTGTTCTTTAGGCAGTGGCAGTAAAGGTAATGCAACACTGGTGCAATCGGATGATGCGCTCGTGATGATTGACTGCGGTTTTCCTTTGAAGGTGACCTTGCCCAGATTGGCAGAAATGGGTATTTCCCCTGAACAGATTGATGCCATTTTAGTGACCCATGAGCATGGCGATCATATCGGTGGCGTGAGTCGATTGGCGCGAAAATTCCAAATCCCGGTTTACTTGACAGCCGGTACCTACCGATCCAAAAAAGTAGATGAAAAAACCACAGTCAAATTCATTCAACCTGATACCCCCCTTAAATTAAAAGACATGGTCATCAACCCTGTGACTGTGCCTCATGATGCCAGAGAGCCTTGTCAGTTTGTTATAGAGAAATCCAGTCGATCACTGGGTGTATTAACGGATTTGGGTTCGTTATCTGTGCATGTTCAAAACGCCTTTTCTAATTGCGATGCTTTGGTACTGGAAGCCAATCATGATGTTGATATGTTGATGAATGGCCCTTACCCGCCCTCATTAAGAGCAAGAGTTGCCGGTAACTGGGGGCATTTAAGTAATCAACAGGCCTTTGATTTTTTACAAAACTCAGGGGATAACTTGCCTGAAACCTTGGTGTTAGGGCATATTTCGATGCAAAACAATTCGGTGGATAAAGTAAAAGATATTTTTTCACCTTTTGAGTCTCAGGTATCTATAGTGCATTATGCGACACAGGATGAAGGGTATGGCTGGCTCAATGTTTAACTATTATTAAAAGACCAATTCGATGAGGTATTGATAATGATAAATGATTTATTAGCGGCCAATAAGGCTTGGGCAGATGCAAAGAAAGCTGACCAAAGTGACTACTTTGAAAAATTAAGCCAAGGTCAGTCACCTGAATATTTATGGATCGGTTGTGCTGATAGCCGAATTCCTGCGGAATCTTTATTAGGTTTGGAGCCAGGTGAACTTTTTGTTCACCGCAATGTGGCAAATCAGGCTCAAATTGAAGATCCAAACAGCATGTCTGTTATTCAATACGCTGTCACAGCACTTAAAGTCAAACATATCATTGTTTGTGGTCATGTCGGTTGTGGCGGTGTTAAAGGGGCATTGACTCAGTCGGTCGATGGCTATCTTGATGATTGGTTAGCCCCCGTTGTTAAGCTTGCAAAAGATAATCAGGCGGATTTAGATGCACTTGCAACAGAAGATGAAAAAACGACTTTGCTGGCTAAGTTAAATGTTAAGCATCAACTAATCGAACTGGCCAAGCACCCAATTATCAAAGCTGCCTGGGAGTCTGGGCAGGAACTGTCTTTACACGGTTGGTTGTTTGATATGCCGACAGGTGAGTTGGTTGACTTAGATGTTTCTGTTTCTGGCTAGCTGAATATTTTCTTTAAGGGTATTTGATTACTTTCGGTAAGTGGTAATCAATGCCTTTTTTCATCAAGATCGACTCTTCTGAACGTATCCTGAGAATATTTATACTTTAGTTTTTTATTTCTGCTCAATCGTAGTTTTACAATCCTTGATAAGTTCTTCAAGAAGACTTTTGTCAATTGATGAATTAGGGTCAAGGAATACGGTATTTAGTGTATTGAGTATTCTTGTTTTTCCATCCTTATTTCCAGCCTCCTTGAAAAGATTTTTATATTTTTTTAAAAATCCTTTAGAGGTTTTTTCGTTTTTTTTTGCTAATGCTTTTGAAAGTATTTCAGCGTTTTTACTATTTAACAGGGTTTCTTTATCGTTATGTTGTATGGTTTCTCCTTGATCATCCTCTGCGCTTGCTTGTTCATTTTCTTGATTTTGTTTCGATCTGTTTAAGCTACCTGATTGGAAAAAACATAGAAAGCTGAAACATCCGAGTTTTCTAGTTTGTTCTTCAGGTTCTCCAGAGTGCAAAGTGTTTGTATATATCGCGAGTAAAAATACCAGTAGGACGGTTTGAAAATGATACTTGCCCATGTCCTTTCCGGTGGTTGATTTCTAACATGATTTTTACTTTTGCCATCGATTTATATTAATACCAAATACCAGTTTATTCAAAGGCTAAATTTTTTATTAAAATAATTATTTAAAAAATAAAAGGAAGGGGTGTCTTTTTTAAATTTTACACAAAAAAGTGTTGAACAAAATATTTAAACCACACTTTATAATACAATCTCTTAGCTAAGAGTAGCGTGCGGGAGTAATTTAAAAATACAGGTACTTTTGAGGTGCATTGTTAGTGTTAAAATATTTATTGTGTTTTTTGTTTATCCTTGTCTATTTGAAGGCTAATGCTTTACCGCCTGAATATGAAAAATCTTATCAGGATTTTATAAAGCCCTTTACTCAATCAATTCTCGATAATTGGGATGATCCTGGTCAGCTAACTGTTGATGGTAAGTTTTATCAAGCGCTTTCTAATATTGTCAATTATCTTGAGGGGAATTATAGTATACCGCCAGACTCACAAGGAATAATTAAACTTCGCAGTAAACAATCTCCGCTTAATCAAGTAACGTCAGTAACACCAACGGATACAGGTTTAGAGATTCGAAGCCAGCGGCCTAGGTATTTAGAGTTTGGTACTAGAATGTCGCGTAAGACTGAAAACACATTACAAATGACAATATACAGACGCGATCGAACCTTAGATAATAGCCGAAGCTTTATCATTAGCTCAGATTCAAAGGTTTCATACGTTAAGACCTCAGAAGATGATATTAGAAGAATTAAAGATGCAAATCTTTGTAAGAGCCCTGAAGGTGACGTGCAGATAAACCTTGGTTTGGCTTACATCACTCAATTGATGAAGATAATCAGTGCGCCCTTTCAGATCAAGATCCCCTGGGACCCAGAATCAAAGCAGTTTTGAATGTTGGGCGCCTTGATTTATAAGTGATCCATGGTTTTTGTGTTCTTCTATTGGTGATGATTTATTCAAGAGAGTTTTCATTACTGCGATCTATAATTTCAATGTCGTCGATTAACCAGCCTCTGAAACCATTCGATAGGGCATCCTTTGTATCAAACTGGAACTTGATATGGATGACTTGATCTTTATAAGCTGAAAGATCAATGCTCTCCTCTACCCAGACAGGGGGCTGATCAAAACCGGCTGAGCTGAAGGGTTTGTCTTCAATATTATCGCCCACAGGTGAAAAGAGTGGGTTAAGTTGCCGTAGTTCTTCAAAGCTGCTTTTGCCATCGGTACTGATCCAGATTGTCATTTGATCGAATCCGTCACGGTTAGATAAAGTGGCTTCTATTTCCCACCAGGTTTTAAAGAATAACGTAGGCTTATTGGTATCAATCAGATTGATTGCAGGGCTGATTAATTCCCCGTGATGGGATGTTTTAGAGGTGCCTCCACTTAAAAGAAAATCATTGGTTGATTGTTCTGAAATATAACTGCCGGTATCAGATTTTCCATACCAATAAGCAAAGTGACCGCTTGGTGCGTCGGGGAGTAATGCTTCGCCTTCATGTTGGCTTGGTGTTTGTGCAAAGCCTTGATCTTGCATTCGATTGAGAATGTTATTTTCAGAAAGGTTGATTCGATGCCATAGTCCTGTTTTTAACCACCCCTTTTCGGTTTCGCTATCATTCATCAGTATCGTGTCAATGGGTGAATCAATAGTGGTTAACAGTATATTTTCTGTGCGGGTTAGATCAGATAACAAAGTGACAGGCATACTGACAGGATTGTATCCTCGAGCACTGACTTCCAATGTAAAGTCAGTGATTTCATTGCCCTGGTTGTTAAATAGGCTGACATTATGAAAGTTATATAAACCTTTTTCCGTCGTTTGGCTAAGGCGAATGACACCATTGGTTTGAGCGCCACCGGATAATCTAACGGTTGCGTTCTCTATCGGTAAGCCTTGAGTGTTAAGGATTAATCCGTCAAGGCCGCCGAGCCCTTGAGCATCAACCGGGAACAGCCTTAATGTGAGAGCTTGGCTCTCTAAGGCTTGTATCGCTATGTTTTTACTGATGGGTTTAAACCCGGGTTTTTCAGCACTGATTTTGTAATGCCCCGGTTTAAGCCAAAGCGTTGCATTACCATTAATATCGGTTTTACCGGCCGGGTATACTTCATCAATGGATAAATTTTCGACATAAATAGAAGCATCGCCTAGCTTCTGCCCTGATTCCTGATCCTTTAAGTCAAGCGAGATGCTGGAAAATGCGATGGGTAATGTTGTTTCGACTGTCTTATCATCACCATCTTTTGTTTCTAGATCGATTGCCACTTTTATCTGGTAATCCAGGCTCGATGCATTAAACCCAAGTGAACTTGAAACAGTGTTTTCAGGGGTAGTTTCCGAGAAACTATCTGAAAATTGATTGACCAATTGAAGGGGGGCATCCTCACCTGTTTTTTGTAACAGCTCTCCTGAGATTGCAGTGATTTTGCTGCTCGCAAGATAAGGCGATATGATTAATGTCAGGTTTGTTTCGAATGGGTTACTGAGTGCATATTGCCATTTGAGTTTATTTTCCAATCTATTCTGGGTAGCTTTAACGGCTTCTAATGCGTTAATCATAGGGATGGCAGAACCAAGCTCTACTGTTTTACTGGGTGTGCTTTGTCTTTTTTCTACAGTCGTCTTGGCGCTGGTGATTAAAAGTTGCTTTACATCAGCCGCTGAGAATTCAGGATTCATTGAAAAAACTAGTGATGCGACCCCAGCAACTACGGGAGTAGCAGCTGATGTACCTAGAAAGTTTTTGTAATCTGTTGCCGTTAAACTTTTGAAATGGGCAGGTGCAGCCAAATCTATCAGCTTGCCATAGTTGCTGTAATAATAGAGGGATTTGTTTTTGTTGTGGGAGGCAACAAAAATGACATTGTCGAGAGGGGCATATTCACCCCCTTGGCTCAAGTGAAGTGCTGGGCTATGAAATTGCCCGTCAATCCCATAAACATTTTTATATCCCTTTCCATTATTAATACCATTGCCTGCAGACCAGACAAATAATTTGTCGGGATGTTGTTTGGCTAGCGTTCGGAATTGACGGGTGGCTTTTATTGCATCGGCTTTTCGTTGATTGGTGTGTTGTGCATTCGTTGGATCAAAATCTTTTTGGATATACCCGGGTATAGCCCATGAACTTGAAATAACGCGCGTATTCTTATACTTGGTTAATGATAAAACTCCATCGTAGCTGTTGCCTGAGAGCAGCACTTGAGACTGCCAGTTGATCCCTGCCATGCCCTGTTGATTGTTGGTAACCGCAGCAATGGTGCCTGCCACACCATTGCCGTGATCCATATAGACTGCTTTTTCTGTGTGAACCAGCTCCTCCAGCACTCGTCCCTGCAGTTCGGGGTGATTCGTTTCAAACCCGCCATCAGAGATACCTATTTGAACGGCAGGATTACCGGATGAAATTTTCCAGGCATCAGGCGCATCAATGATTTCTAAATGCCAATTGTCACCTGCAGGTTCTTCTGTCCAGTCGCTGTAATCATCGGGTTCCAGAACGGTTGATTCAATTTTGATAAACTCTTCGCCTTCATACCACCGGGGTTCTATGGAGTGAATGCCAGTACGGTTTTTAATGCGTCCTAAGGCCAGTTCAGTTTCTTTCAGGGTGTCATCAAACTCGATTAATGTGCCTTGGGATTCATCAAACCCAATCCATGTGAGTAAGGGTTCAGATTCAACCCGTTCTTTTACTTCTGTTTCTGTCAATTTTGGCGCAATGATCCACGACTGATTAAGGATAATGCCTGCAATTTCTGAGATGGGTTTACTGCCATCGTTGTTTTCAATTTTATTTGGGTTAAAGGGGAAGTGCTCTCTGAGTGTAAAATGAATGGACCGAATAGACTGGCCAGTATCTGAGGTGATTTTTAACCGATAAAGCCCGGGGGTTACGAGTTCGAAGTGAGCAGACTTTCTATCATCGGATAACGTAAACGGGACATTGTCGAATGGTGCTTCTTCTATTTCCCAACGAATAAAACCAAAATTATCGTCATTAACGATGTGAATTGAAAAAGGTTGATTTAATGCAGGTAATTGACTGAAAGCGAATTCAGCATTACTTAGATCTTTGATAGGGTAAACGTTTATTTCTATTTGATCAGTTAATGTTTCGTGATTTGAATTAGTCGATTGCACTTGGAAAACCAGCGTCTGCTCGGTGAAAACCTGAGGCGATAAAAAACTGGCATTTAAGCTCTCCGGATCATTGATCGTGACTGGCAGCCCACTTATTTGTTGCCAGTTAACAGTGATGTCTTCTTTTGGAATCCAGCCCTGTGCCCCAAAAACAAAATGCGTATTGGACGGGATGGACGTTGCCGCGCCGGCATCGAGATAGGGTGATTTGGTGGATTTTGAATCGCAGCCTGCTAATAAACCAATTAAAACAAGAAGTGCTAGGATAGAGGAACGCATTACGAATTTAATCACTGAATTCTTCCGTCTTTTGATTTCTTTCATGAGATTCATGGGTTAATTGAATCAATACAGAGGTTTCATTATTTTTATCAAAGCTCAGGTCGGTTACTGTTTGAGAGCTGAAAAATTCGGCATCAATGAGTAATTTGCAGTTATCTAACTGATCAATGAGTTCTTGAGGCAATTCAAGCAGAAATTGACCCTCATCATCTGTTCGGGTCGTAGCGAGTGGTGAAGAAAAATTTTTCTCTAAAATTACAGAAACCTCCGCATTATTAATGGGGTTACCTTCAATGTTTGTCACTTGCCCGTTAATTTGTGGTAGGGGAGAGTCATGAAGTGGAGTAAGGAAAATTTCTTCGGTCAATTTCTGATTATGTTTAAATATGATTAACTTTTTTAGCGGTTGATAATCTGGATGGCTAAATTCAGCAAGGTATTGGCCTTCCAAAAAAATGATAGGGTGAGTACCTTCAAGCTGAAAGGTATAGGGCGGGATCGACGAAGGTGCGTTGTTTAATTTGTCATCCAGCGCAATAGTAACAGTTGCCCCATTTATGGGTTGCTGCGTTTTCTTATCTTTTATATCTAGAGACAATTCGCCTATTTTAATGGATTTAAGTGCGTTAAGTATTAGCTGGGACTCATCTGCGACTATTTCCTCAAGATCTATTTTTTCATTTTCATCTTGAGTTTCCTCTTCACCGGCATCTTGTAAGATTAATTCATCCGTCTCTTCTTCTAGCTGATAAAAGGTCTGTGTTTTCCCATTTTTGGTAACCGCAATGGTGCGTTTAACAGGGTCAGCAACCCTTACTGAGAATTTGGTCTTTTGTTTAAGGTACTTATAGGTAGCGAACACAGCACGATTAGCATTTAAAATCGGCAGTGGGTGATCTAAGCGATCCTTGTTTTTGGATTTTGGGCTATTAAAGCGTTCGCTAACTTTTTCAGAGGCCGCTTCAAGTAGTATCGCCTTAACTTCATGACCTTTAAGGTTTGGATTGATGCTGTATATGAGTGAGGCAACACCTGCAACGACTGGTGCAGCGGAAGATGTTCCTTTAAAGCCACCGTTGATTCCATATTTGCCATCGCCATCGGTTTTAAATCCATTGTTAGCGGCTAAAGATTTATAGTACGCAGGGGCCGCAATATCAACGAGATTGCCATAGGTGCTGGTGAATGATAGAGGCCCTTTTGCTGTTAATGCAGCCACAAAGAGCACGTTAGGTAGCTTGTCTACTTTGTTGGCCGACGATAAATGAAGAGCAGGGCTGTGAAGCCGTCCTTCAACGGCGTAGTGTCCTTTATGGCCTTGACCATTCCCAATGCCATTGCCTGCTGAAAAGATGAAAAGTTTATCAGGGTTTTTTTCGGCGATGGCTCGGAAGCTTCGGCTTAACTTAAAGGCAT
>CAKMZU010000031.1:12075-13153 GCA_929200485.1 uncultured Gammaproteobacteria bacterium
TCCGGGGATGGCCCAGGAAGCGGAGATAACCTTAACTTTTGGTTGCTTCGCAAGAGTGACCCATTGACGGAATCCTGCTCTGTGAAGGACTAACGGCGAATGAAAGTTGAGCCCAGTCATACCATATTGATTATCGCCACTTGCGCCTATGGCTCCAGCAACCGCTGTTCCGTGGCTAATTTGAGCTTCGTTGGGTTCATTCAGGCTGGAATAGAAGTTGATGGCAATTCTTCCGGCAAGCTCAGGATGACTGGTATCAAAGCCCCCATCAGCAATACCAATGTGAATGTCGGGATTACCGGTTGTGACACTCCAGGCTTTTGGGGCTTCAACACGAACTAAATGCCAATTTTCCGTGTGACCCATGGACCATGACGAGTAATCATTAGGGTAAAAAGGCTCTCTTAATTTTTCCAGGCGATCCAGTGCGTCCCCCTCATAAAGGCGTTGAAAGACATAATCCACCTCAGGGACTTGTTTTAATTGTTTTATAGCCATTAGCTCGCTGCTATTGTCAGGGTCTATTTCAATGAGGAATCCAAGGTAGCCATCCTTGCCAATGATTGACAGTGAATGACTTTGTATAAGATTTTGAAGTTCCTGAGTTTGTAGAGAGGAAGAGGAGATCCAGAATTGATTGGTGATTAATCCTAAAGCTTGCTCTAATTCGTCGGCATCATTAAATACCTGAATATGGTCAGGGTTAAAGGCGTGCGATTCTTCAATGTAAAGAGAAAAAGATGTTTTTTTGTGGGTGATTATAGTTAGTGTATGAACGCCTGTTTTGTTGGGTTTAAAATAAATTGTATTATCTTGTAAAGTGAAATTTATCGGTGAATTATCGGCAAGCAATGTCACCTGGCTTTTATCAATGATCAAATCAGTGTTGATTTTAATGATAATGTCATGATGAATGAATAAAGGGCGTAGAATATGAATGGAGAGCTTCTGGTTTTGATTGATTCTATTGCTATTTGTGTTGCTATCAGGTGAGTCGATTAATTTCTCAGGGTTAGCTTGATTTGTTGTTTGATGATCATTGTTTTCAAATGTTTTGTTTTTAGTCAAAAAAAAAGTG
>CAKMZU010000031.1:13163-15182 GCA_929200485.1 uncultured Gammaproteobacteria bacterium
CTTTAAATAAAAACTTTCATTAATTTAAAAGATAGTAAAAATTTGTCTTCGAATAACTTTATTTTTTATAAGAATGTCAACTATTATTTGTTTATTCATATAAAAGAAATTTTTCATGGACGGGAAATACTTAACACGATTTGTTCAATGGGTTAGTAATCCTAAGTGGTTGTCTTTTGCCCTTGTTTTTCTGCTGTTATCCTGTGCGAAGCCCGCAGAGGAAAAAGACAGGAACTTGACCTCGGATGCTGATATTGTCGAAGATTTTGATGCGGCATTAAAAGAGCTTGTGGATGAAATGAAGCGAGCCATTGATGTTGATATTGAAGAAGAACACTTTGATTATGATAAGGCGCAAGTCAATCTTAGTGTCTCAAGTACCAATAGCACCTTTGAAAAGTTTCAGATTGATATTCGTTATCTCCAGTTAATTGATATTGAGGGCTATAGTTTTACCCTTTTTGATCATATCAAAGCTGGCAAGCCCATGAGTGTGGATTTTGCCCAGCTAAATCAGATTAGCCGATTGCTTATTGCTCAGCCGCATGTTCCCGTCAATGCCTATAAATTTCTCGTTATTGAATTTGGATTTAAAAATGCGGACATTAGAGCGGGTGGAACAAAAGTTCATTTAATCACTGACGATGGATTAGTCTTTGGCAAGGAGCAAATAAACTATCGCATTTCAGTAGACGTAGGGGTTGAACCTGAAATGATAATCAAAGATGGGGTTTATTCGCTGGATATGGCGCTGCATATAGATGATTCAACCTTGTCGGTTCCATTTTTGAATAATGCGTTGCCTGATGGCGAGAAAGCCATGATCTTCCATCCATCACTTTGGATGGGGTCGATAAAAAATTCTGTAATGGTTGAGGGCGACTTTGACACCATCGAAGACATATCCATTAAATTAAAGCCCATGAATATTAACACCAGTAAAAAATACCGGGATTATTTTGATTCAATAGATTTGCAGATTAATGATGCAACGAGTTTTTCGGTAAATGGTAAGGCGGAAGACTATGATGAGGCGACGGCGAGTCTGGTTGCAAAATCTTCTGGTTTTGTTGCGCTGAAAGGGATGCTTGATAGCAATGACAAAAATAAAATACGTGTGGAATCGCTTGTTTATCATGATCAAAAACCTGACAACTGGTCGGGTATACCCAGTGGACTTGCCAGTCAGCCTAAAGATGTGCATTCATTCATGGTATGGGTTGATGAATTACCCCCAAATTACTCACTGAATAAATTATTAGGCAGTGGATTAACCCTTGCACAAGTGCCTATTAATGATGATATTGAAGAAAAGTCGCATAGGATTCACAGAGTTGCAGGCAAAATACAAACAGATGATGATGACTATCCAGGTACGCTTGCTTTTGATACTGATGCAAACTTTTCGCTGGAAGGCTACTCATTATTGAATCCACACATTAGTCGCTATGGTAGCTATGATGGTGTGGGTAGTACCTTAAAAGAATTGATTGACAATGGTGCATTTGCCTACTCTGTTCTTGTTCAGGGGGAGCCATCATCAGGAAAAATTACCGCAAAAAACAATGCCAATCATTACGCCAAGTTTCGCTATCGTGGGCGAACCATTGATGGGGCGCTTGCTAGAACAGTTTTTGATGATGATATTCATGGTGAAAAGAAATGGCTCGGGTTAAGTCTGGCACAAATAGGTGCGATTTTTGGGTCAGTTGTGGGTTTGTTGCTTCTTGAAGTAATATTAGAGCGGGCAAAACTCGGACCACTATCTCAAGCAGGTGCACCAGCTTTCTGTAAGCCTAACAAAAAAGGGAATAAAGGAGCCAAAACCCCAGTTGATGGTGGGAAAGTGAAAAATTCATTGAAATCAGCGGGTAATGCAATAGGTGCAGTTGGAGGTGTTGCTTCATGTTTGAAAAAATTATCAACCTTTTCGGCTTCTGAACCAGAGCTCAGTCGATTCAGTCGCCAAATCAATACCGATGCATTGTACCTTGATGGTGAAGATGGTAGTAAACATAG
>CAKMZU010000031.1:15192-17885 GCA_929200485.1 uncultured Gammaproteobacteria bacterium
TAGTGCATTGGCGATGCTTAGAAATAAAAAACTCAGTAAAAAAGGCCTTGAGTTTTATTCAACGCCAGAAAATAAAGAAAAATTAAACCGCGTACTTGAAGCGTCTAAAAAATTAAAACAAGTATCAACTAAAAAGTTTGGATCACTTAGAGAATTAAATTCCTCTGTTTTTCTCGATGCGGCAGATCGCTTGAAAATGAATCTGACGAAGAATATGCGAACCGATGTGGATCTTTATACGAAGATGACTGAGATCGATGAAGAAATATCGGATAAGGTGTTAAAAAAATCTGCCGATCTTGATTTTAAAGATCGAGCGGTTAAAAATGCGTTTTATGAAGGATTAAAAGCGGCATCAAATGCTCAAAATGATGGAAAAGCCGTCGGTGAAGTCGCTGATGCTTTTAATGAGAAAATGTTGAACGATGCAGATAAAATTGTTGTGGATGCAACAAAAAAAAGCGCAACAGCAACCAGTCCTAGTAGAATACTTGATCAACAAATACAATCTATTGATGCGACAGAAGATGCAGTATTGAAGTATCAGGTTGATCCTTCAGAAAAGCATAAGAATGCTTTGAATAGTGCGTTAGGGAAAGATTTAGATGCAGATATTGATCCAAAAAGTTTGGGTAATATTCAAGATCAAATGAAGGACCAGCGAACAGTTGTTAGCGAGGGTTTGCTTAAAATTAATAGTGATAGTGCCAATATTTTAAAAACGTTAAATGAGCGAGGTGCCTTTTCGTCATCGAGGTTTTTTGAATTTCAAGCAGAAAGGGTGATACGGGAAAAGTTGATTGATGACACTAAAAAGGCTGTTATCTCTGCGGCCTCTTCAGGAGAAAAAATCAGTATCAGTAATGTCTCGAAGGCGTATGTTGAAGCGAGAAATGAAGTATTTAAAGCTGTAAATAAAGATGCTGAATCACGAAAACAAAAACTCAATACTTCTCTCGATGCTGTCATTGATAGTACGAAGTCACTCGTTGATCCAACCAAAATTATCAAGAAAAGAAAATAACTCCCTATCTTAGTCAGGTTAATTTCTTATTAGCCTGTCAATTGATCTAGGATTTTAACAATCCACCCATAGGTATCCATTGAACATATGCAATCGAACAGTGCCATCCCAGGCTTGTTCGTCTGGGTTGCAAATATCTATCTTCCCGTCATTATATCCGATGAAATTAAACATTCAGGACGTTGATCTATGAGCATGCGACAGTGCCCATGCTGTCAATCAGATTTGACCTTTATCTCTGTGCTTCTGGCAATAAACCCTATGATGATTAGGTGTAGCCATTGTAAGGAGTCAGTAAAAGTGAATGCTATGTATGCCTTGCCGATTGTTGTTATTGTTTTCTCAATGGCAATGGGCGGCTGGTTCTATCTTGAATCTCAAGCGTTAACCCTGCCAACAAAATTAGCTGTTGTGGGTATTCTGGGATTGATTATTGAATATGCCTATTTTGCAGGCCTCAGACGGGGTATCATTAAAAGTACGCTTATTGAGATCGATGAGTAAAGAAAGAAATTGTTAGTTGAGAGCCTGAGATTTAAAGGACTAACCCTCGAGAAATGAAAAAAGTCATTGTTTTTATTGTATTAATTGCTTTGGTCAAATGGTGGTACACCAATTCAAGCATCAAAGTAGGGCCAGCTAACGTTGAGATTGAGTATGTAGTAAAATACACTGGGCGCGCAGATAGTAGTGATTTGCTGCCTATGTTGGTTGCGTTGCATGGAAATGGCGATACGCCAAACAATTTCTTTAAAACGGCATTAGATAAAATCTCAGCCCCTTCCAGAGTTCTTTTATTAAAAGGGCCTCTCAAATATGGCTCAGGTGCTTCCTGGCCTTGGAGTAAGGCAGAATTCGATCAGTACAGTGTCTTGATTAATGAGGCGGTTGAGACGCTAAGAATCAAATACCCAACCAAGGGCAAACCTGTTTTAGTTGGCTATTCAGGTGGCGGCATGTTGGCTTATTATTCAGCTTTGCATTTTGGTTCAACGTATTCTTATATTTTTCCAATCTCTGGCAATTTAAGGAATGGTTTTGATATGAGTGTACCGCTGGATATCGAAGCAGAAGTTATTGCTTATCATGGCAAATCTGACGAGGTAGTCGCATTTGGTGGCGGCGTTTCCGCAGTCAATACCTTGATAGATAAAGGTGTCCAGGTTGAGTTTGTTGAATTCAATCAAGGCCATCATGGCCTGTTTTATGCCATGAAAACGGACATTTCAACAATGATTGATAACAAATTATTGAAGTTAGGGTATTAATCCATTCAGGATAGCCCTTTGGAACTAGAAAAAAGGAGTCAACAGTATGGCAAAATTCATTGCGATCGCTTTGGTTTTAATTGGTGCAGTCTATTTTTTTACACAGGACGCATTTAAAAGGGATTTGAGTTATGGTGGTAAAACCTTTGAATTTTTTCAAAGCCACTCGTCAGGTGATGTGAAAACCTATTTTTATCAACCCAGCGGCCAAGATGGCGTTGAAAGCAGTGACATTGTTCAGTTGATAAAATTCGATTCATCTCTCCCTGAAGAAGAATACGCAACCAGAATGGACAATATGTTTAAATCCCTCGGTTTAAAAAAAATTGGCTCTGACCCTTTTGAGGCAGCAGGTTATAAGAAAATCCGTTATATACAATAAAAAATCGATCTTTTAAGTG
>CAKMZU010000032.1:0-10900 GCA_929200485.1 uncultured Gammaproteobacteria bacterium
TAACATTAACGGCAACCTTCGCCTGACTGAAAACCTTGAAATTCAGCGCAGAATCTCAAAATCAATTATTAGAGGTACCCTAAAGCCATTTTTTCATTAACACCTTGTGTATTGATGCACAAATTATTTTTACGCCATAACCTATACGACCTTATCATCACATGCTTTGAGGTGCATCGTTAATCATCAGTATGTATTTCTGTACTAATAAGTTTAGGGAGTTGTACTAGTTTATCTATGTTTGCTTTACCGTCTATGTGAGGAGCGTTTGTTGAATCGATTGAGTTTAAGACATTAACTAGGCTTTGTTCCAGAGCGGATTGAATAATTCCACGAACTGGCATTTCAAGTAATTTTTGGTTTTGAGGATCTTTCATACACTTAGAATCAAAGAAAACTTCAGGATAAACTTGGTTGAACGATTGTAAGTAAATAAAGTTTTCATCATTAGCGTATCTAACTTTAGGTGATGGCTCCGGGTAATTAATGAATTTAGTTAGAACAACGGCGAATACCTTACTATCAGAAATTTTTTGAATTTCTGGTAATTCTTGTGTTTTGGGCACCTCTTGGATTTCCAGATAGAGCTTTAAGTACTCATAAGGGTTATCGGAGCCTGCTTGGAGGATGTTTTTGCCCCATTGAGCTCCGACAATTTTATATTCCGAAAAAGCTGGCAAGCATAATATACAAAGAAAAATCAATAACACTTTAATTTTCATAACACCTGAATAGACAAAAGATCGTGTTGTTTACTGATAGTGAAGTTTGATATTGGTTCAATAAATTATTGGCGTGATGTTTCCAGATTGCTCTCTGTCAGGTGAGTTATAGAAACATGTACTCAAGTTGTCAATGAACAGGAAACTAATGCTGGCAAGAGAAGGATAAATTATAAAAACTGAAAGTTTTCGACAGGATCTTCCTCAGGTTATGCTTCCAGCCATATTTCTTTAATTACTTCTTGTATACGATTTTCTGATAGTCACTCATTTGACTAATCCTACTGACCTCTTACGATGAAAGGGCTTTCGAAAAGAAAGGAAATGCCCTAATCACTACTTAATTTTTACTTTTTGTATGAAGTGATGATAAAAACTCTCTTTTCTGAATGTGAGGGATTAAAGCTTAAACCTAAAAAAAGCAGTTGAAAACAACAACTCTTCTGGAGTGCATATGAGCCAAAGACTTTGGCGAATAGCAGTGTTCACCAAAAGGGTGAGTGCTTCTATTATCTTGATCACCTTTAAAAACAGGCACTATAGAGATTTTTTGAGTTTTAACTGCTGAATTTAGGTTAAAGAATTCGCCAGCTAAAATAGTAGTTTCTTATTTTTGTCTGAATGTATTTGTATACGGGTTTGTATGCCACCTACGTTAGAAAATTGAATGTAAACGTAAGTAGTTGAAAGGCCATCCTTATGGAAAAAGGATGGTAGCAAGGGGCGGATGAAGCATAAAACCCTATGGGGTTTTATGACCCCTTCGGGGCTTCGCAGGCAAGCTGCTCGTTTCAAATAGCTGTTCGCTATTTGTCGAACCGAGGCGGTTCTCATCAACACCCCTTTTACACAGATATAAAAAAACCCGCACAAGGCAGGCTCTTTTATATCTGGTAGCAAGGGGCGGATTCGAACCGCCGACCCCATCATTATGAGTGATGTGCTCTAACCAACTGAGCTACCTTGCCAAATTCAGGATGCGAATTCTGCCCGTTATTCTTGTTTCTGTCAAGGATTCTATAGGGGTAATTTATCCTTAACGCGTTCAGAAATCTTTTTTGTTCCGGCTGCTGTGGGCTCAGGTATGGAGTATCCTTTGCGATCTCCATCACCAAAGTCAGATAAGTCAATTAAATGATCAATTGCTGAGTATTGAACGGTCTTACATACAGCGGCTTTCATTGTTTTATGGGTTACCATCAGTGCCTCAAATACAAACCAGTTGTGACCCGCCATCTCAGGTGTTGGCCTATGAGGATAGATAAGGCCGACACTCAAATAATTTTTCCAGTTAGTCATATAAACGATGTGGTGGGTAATTGAATTAACCCAATCAGCCAAAAAAACAATAGAAAATTAGGAATACAATAGTAAGAATACATTTTGTCTCAGTTGGCGGGATACACATGCTTCTGAGTGGTTAGTGATGTAAAAGTTCTATGAATCCTGTGCCTTTAAATAGACATAATATGCGAATATAGTTGTTGAATGAGGCTTGCTGGTGAGATAGATTTTACCCATTTTCATCTAAGTGAGGCGGTTTGAATGAAACGACCATTAACACTCTTTCAATTTATATTGATGGTAAATCTAGCGTTTGTAGCGATAGAGGTGCCTGCTCAAAGCTTGCCAACAGTGGTTGTGGTGACCACTGGTGGCACGATTGCAGAAAAAATCGACCCAGCAACAGGGGCCGCTGTGCCTGCAGTCTCGGGGAAAGATTTGATAAGTGCTGTGCCTGGGCTTGAGAAAATTGCCAATATTCGAACGGTTGAATATTCAAATATAGATAGCTCCCACATGACACCGCAGATGTGGGTGGGGCTAAGCAAAAAAGTCGATGAGGTGCTAAAAGATCCTAAAGTCAAAGGTGTTGTCATCACTCATGGTACAGATACGATAGCTGAAGGAGCCTATTTTCTTGATCTCACCTTAAAAAGTAAAAAACCTGTGGTCTTTGTCGGCGCTATGCGAAATGCATCCGATGTATCTCCCGATGGTCCGGCAAATATTCTAGATGCAGTCACGCAGGTTTGTTCTGATAAAGCCGCTGGCTGGGGGGTAACCGTCACAATGAATCAATACATTAACGCAGCTAAAAGCGTCAGAAAAGTTCAAACCAGTAATGTTCAAGCCTTTAATTCCGGTGAAAAAGGGTATCTAGGTTACATTGCAGTGGGGAAGGTGGAAAAATTTAATGATCGGCCGGCAGGAATAAAACTCCCCATACCCAAAGAATTACCAAAAGTCATATTGATAAAAACCTTTGCAGGTGATGATGGGGCATTGGTTAAGTTTGCTGCTGACCAAGATGCTAAGGGTATTGTTATTGAAGGTGTTGGTGCGGGTAATGTTAACCCTCAAGTAGCGGATGCCATTAAATATGCATTGGATAAAGATGTCGTCGTTGTGTTATCCACCCGCGTTTATAACGGCGATGTATTGCCTGTTTACGGCGTGAAAGGTGGTGGCGCTTCTTTGGTTAAACAGGGGGTGATATTGGGAGGTAATATTCCAGCGGCTAAAGATCGATTGCTATTGATGTTAGCTATCCCGCAGGCTCGCGGAAATCATGATCAATTACAGCAATGGTTTGATAGCTGATATAAGTGGCTTTATTGCCACTTAATACTCACTGATTAAACATTGAAACGGAAATGAACCACATCACCGTCTTGCACGATGTAATCTTTGCCTTCCAAGCGCCATTTGCCAGCATCTTTAGCGCCAGATTCGCCTTTGTTTTCAATGTAGTCATCGTATCCAATGACTTCTGCACGGATAAAGCCTTTTTGGAAATCAGTATGGATGACGCCTGCCGCTTCGGGAGCTGTAGAGCCGGCCTTATAAGTCCACGCACGTAATTCTTTTGGGCCTGCGGTAAAGTAAGTTTTAAGGCCTAAAAGCTGGTAGCCTGCGCGTATAACGCGATCAAGGCCTGCTTCTTCCATGCCCAGGTCAGCTAGAAATTCGAGCTTTTCTTCATCGTCAAGTTCAGCAATCTCGGCTTCTAATTTGTTGCAAATAACGACAACTTCAGCATTTTCATCGGCAGCGATGCCTTTGACGACGTCTAGGTGAGGGTTGTTTTCAAAGCCATCTTCATCAACGTTAGCAATATAAAGCGTTGGCTTAACGGTTAACAAATGTAGTTGTTTTGATAGCTGTTTTTCATCATCCGAAAGGGGTAGCGAGCGAACCGGTTTACCCTCATTTAAATGGGGTTGAAGCTTTTCAAGTAACGCCTTCATGGCGATAGCTTCTTTATCGCCGCTTTTAGCGGTGCGAGTATATTTTTGTAGTTGTTTTTCCACGGAATCCAGATCAGCAAGCGCTAATTCTGTATTGATAATATCAATATCCTCGGCAGGATCGATTTTCGCTGCAACGTGGATGACGTTATCATCTTCAAAGCAACGAACAACATGGGCAATCGCATCGGTTTCTCGAATGTTCGCAAGAAATTGGTTGCCCAGACCTTCACCCTGAGATGCACCTTTCACCAAACCTGCAATGTCAACAAATTCCATGGTGGTGTGAATCATCTTCTCGGATTGCACAATATCCTGCAAGGCCTGAAGTCTGGGATCAGGGATATTAACAATGCCTGCATTGGGTTCAATGGTGCAAAACGGAAAGTTTTCAGCATCAATGCCTGCTTTTGTCAGGGCGTTAAATAAGGTTGATTTGCCGACATTGGGAAGGCCTACGATGCCACAATTAATGGCCATAAAGTTATCCTTTTAAGCTGTGCAAGTGATTCATGGCTTTTTGATGATCAAAAGAAAGAATCTCTGGCAAGTAACGTATTGCCTCATCAATGACATCTATCATTTTGTCTTGATCGGCTTTTGGTGCTTTTTTTAATACGTAATTAGAAACGTCGCGAGCGTTGCCAGGGTGACCGATACCGATACGTAGACGGTGAAAATCTTTATTGCCTGCAAGGCGTGCGATGGTATCTCTCAGGCCATTATGTCCGCCATGACCGCCGCCTTGTTTTAAGCGGATGTTACCCGGGTCAATATCCAACTCGTCGTGAGCGACTAAAATATCTTTGGGAGGGATTTTATAAAAATTAGCGAAAGCTGCAATGGATTGCCCGCTTTTATTCATAAATGTTGTGGGGATAAGCAGGTGGACTTCTTCGCCGTGAATTATCCCTTTGCCTGCTAAGCCAAAGAATTTCTTTTCAGGTTTTAACTGAATAGAGAAATCGTGAGCAATGGCTTCTATAAACCATTGGCCGGCATTATGTCTTGTCTTAACATAAGAAGGCCCCGGATTTCCGAGGCCTACCAATAAGCGAATATGGCTCATTCGATTGATTAGCCTTCAGCAGCTTCTTCTTCATTCGCACTGCCACCGCGAGGTGCTTTAACTTGAGCAAGTGCAAGGTCATGCTTTGCGCCAAGCGCTAATTCTGATGAGCGAACACCTTCTGGGAACTTGATGTCAGAGATGTGAATGATTTGACCGACGACAGCGTCTTGCAGGTCAATTTCAAGATACTCAGGGATTTTAGATGGCGCACATTTGATTTTAACGAGTTTGGCGTCAAGCTGTAATGAACCGCCTTGCGTTTTAACGCCTTTACAAGTGGCAGTGTTAAGGTAGTGAATAGGGATGTTCATTTCAACTTCAATGGAGTCGTCCGCACGTTGGAAGTCAGCGTGTAAAACCAGGTCTTTAGCGGGGTGACGTTGAAGGGCTTTAATGATGACAGGCTCTTCTTTACCGTCAACTTCAAGAGAAATAATGGATGAGAAAAAGTTCTCGTGCTCTTGCGCTTTCCAAAGTTCTTTGTGCTCAATGGTGACTGACTGTGCATCGGTGTTGCTGCCATAGATCACAGCAGGGATGAAACCTGTGCGACGAAGGCGGCGGCTCGAACCTTTCCCTAAGTCACTGCGAGGGGCTGCTTGTAGTTTGATTTGTTCAGACATTTTTATTGTCTCCAAGTTTAGATAATTTAACCCTGTTCAGACGTTCGACCCGAATGAGCAGGCAAATTTTTAGCCGACACATTTTAAAGACGAAGCCTCAGTAGGTCAATCAGTTTCTGGTTAACTTTTCGTCGGCGCTTTAAAGAAGTTCTGAAGATTTATGCAGGCTAACCCTGCTTTTTGGTATCTTCTATCGATGCTGCAGTTAATTTATATCGAGTTAAAAAGTCGTCAGTTTACGCAACTAAACGCCTGTCGTTTTTTCTTAGTTTCAAAGAGCAGTTAATCGCGCGGTTGGTAATTGAGGATTTTATGTCCAGTAAACGATCATTTTGGTTTGTTATTTTATTGTATGTGTTGTCTCCATTTTCTTTTTCTGGAAAAGAAGGCAAGTCAAACTCACAGCAGAAGCATAATGCACAAAGCGATGTGAGGATCAATAGCGATGAAATTTCGCTTTTTGTAGAGTTTCAGGATATCAAAAGAAAATTTCCAAATAGCCATGCTTGCCTTCCTGTTTCTAATAGGCTAATGCTTGCAACTATTTTATGTCTTAAGGGTTTTGGGCCAAATCGTCAGGAAGAAGGTTTTGAAAAAAAAGCGTTGGCATCCATTTTGGAGATGATAAATAAAGAGAAAGATCGACCTTTTGCAGCCTATATGGATTGGTTATCTAAAGAGTCTGCGCTTAATTATGAGGTGTTTAATCCATTTGTAAGAGGTGTGAGGAGAATCGATCCAGGGCAAGAAGATTGTTTGCTGAGATTTTTGATTGAGGAAGAGATGGTGGACCATTTTTTTCTTGATCAGTCCAATCAAAAGAACTTTGATACTCAGCAATTGTTTGGGGAAAATTCCATTTTTTCGGATGAGTGGGTTGTGAGAATTTTGTGTGATAATCCTAATTTTGATTACAGGGAATTTTCAAAATTTAGTCCAGAAAATAAGCGAGCATATTATGAGTTCAACCTAAGTGATGATGTGTTAGCCTTAAAAATCATGAATAGATTTTTCGTTAATCCGCTCAGGAATCCAGTCATTGAGCCGTCTGATGACTGTCCTCTGTCGCGGATAACTAAAATGCTAGACGATGTCCTTAATGATCAAGACAGTGTAAGTAGTGGGTCAATGAAAGTTAGATTTACCTACCCCCTAAGGGGTAGTTTCGGCAAAAAATATCAATGCGAATACTCCTTTGAATTAGGCGAGGACGAGTTTCGCCGACTTGTTACAAAGGAGGGTGATCATGCGGAACTCAAGAGTGAGTGGTATGAATGAATCCTAACTCAAGGTTAACTTTAAGCGTCAGTAGTAAATATTCTGGGTAGATAGGAGTGAATTGGCTTTATTTCTCTGGCGGTATGGGGTATTTGCACATAAATAAGGAAATTTTTGCAACCAAATAGCGGCAACGAGTTCAAAAAGTATTCCAGTTTTTGTATTTTTAGGGTGCGCAATATGCGTTATGTTGTATGTTTGTGGTTGTTGTTTATTGAGTGCACATTGTGTGTTCCTCCAGAGATGGTTGAAGCAAGCGCTAGGAAGGCTGCCTTGCTGTGCGAGTTTGAGGGTTTAACAAAGAAAGAAAAATATGGAGCGAAAGGCCTTGACCTGTTGTACAACGCATGGCGCCTTGGTGGAGAGAAGGAAGGGTCACTTAAAATTGATCCTCGGCTCCTCATTTATCTTGGTTTCACTTGGGATAGCGATAAATATTTAGAGGATATGAAAGAAGTAGATTCGAATTTCTTAATAAAGCTCAAAGGATTAGGGGTGACTTTGGGGAGAACACCAGAGGAATACGCAGATATGCTCCTTGTGGCTTGGCATAATTGTGATAGCTCTTTGGATGTCATGGGGCTACTTCAAGAGTCTTTAGTGCAGATAAGGGAAGCAGAAGATAAAAAGTTCCCGTTTTTAGAAGGCAGTGACTTAGCATCTGGAGACTTTTTATCGGGTGATGGTATTGTTTTAGGTTCGGCTCCCCTAAAGATTAGTGCTCCATTGATGGCGGCTTTAATGGAGGAGGTGCTTATTTCAAGGCCAGAGTATTATAAGGACGATAAAGAATTGACTCTGCTCTCACTTTTGCCTGTGATTGATGGGTTTTCTGAAGATGACTATTATGTAAGGCCGAGTGTTTATGAGAGGCTGACTAGTCGTGAGAAGTTTTCTGACAAGGGTATTTTAGCGAATGCTGATTTCGTTCGGCACATTTGCGATAACTTCGAAGAAGATAAATATAGAAGGATGGATCCTAAGGATAGGGAAACATTTGTAAAAGCAAATATTAAAAAGGATAAAGGTACTGAGTTTTTAGTTGAAAAAATATACAAGTTGGAGCTTTCAAAATAAAACCCTTTAGGTTTATTTTGATAAAAGAAGGCAGGCTATTGCTTTTTTGTTGACACTAAAGCAATAGCCTAAGGGGTTAGTCAAACAGTGCGCTGATAGACTCTTCGTTATTAACGCGTCTAACGGATTCAGCAAGGATGGATGCCATGCTTAGCTGCTCAATGCGGTCACATTTTTTCGCTTCCTCACTGAGAGGAATGGTGTCAGAGACGATTAGCTGATCAAGCTCTGAGTTGTTGATGTTCTTCATCGCGTTGCCGGATAAAACCGCATGTGTGCTGTAGGCAATGACGCGCTTTGCGCCATGCTCTTTGAGTGCAGCCGCCGCTTTACACAGTGTGCCAGCGGTATCAACAATATCGTCAACCAATAAGCAGGTTCTGCCTTTAACATCACCGATGATGTGCATGACCTGTGATACGTTGGCTTTTGGGCGACGCTTGTCAATAATGGCAAGATCCAGATCATTGAGTTTTTTGGCAACGGCTCGTGCTCGAACAACACCGCCAATGTCAGGCGATACAATCATTAAGTCTTCATAGGCTTGCTTTTCGATATGCTCAATGAGTAATGGCGAGCTATAAACGTTATCAACAGGTACGGTGAAGAATCCCTGGATTTGCTCTGCATGCAGTTCAACGGTTAAGACTCGGTCAACGCCAACGGCAACCATCATATCAGCAACCACTTTTGCAGTGATTGGTACACGAGCTGATCGAACGCGTCTGTCTTGTCTTGCGTATCCAAAATATGGAAGAACAGCAGTGATTCTGCCTGCAGATGCGCGTTTAAGCGCATCAATCATGACGACCAATTCCATTAAGTTGTCATTGGTTGGGGCGCAAGTGGATTGAAGAACGAAAACGTCTTTGCCGCGAACGTTTTCATTGATTTCAACACTGGTTTCGCCGTCAGAGAATTTCCCAACTGTGATGTCGCCAAGCGTGATATGCAGCTCGTCGACCACTTTTTTGGCAAGGTCTGGGTTGGCGTTACCCGTAAAAATCATCATCTTAGACATAACGACATCCTATGGTTTTTTTCCGGTGACCTGAGTGCTTCCGGTTGCTCGGTTTGTATTAGTAGTTGTTTTGAAAGCTATTTGGAAAATAAAAGGTCTTGCTGGCATGAGTCTAGCTGAATAAATATTTAAAACTTGGCTATTAATGCAACTCATGCAACATTTTGTGTGTGTGGTTTTGCATTTAACTGTTGGTGCAATGCAAAAGCCTAAAAAAGATGGCTGGGGTGGCAGGATTCGAACCTGCGCATGCTGAGATCAAAACCCAGTGCCTTACCGCTTGGCGACACCCCAGTGGAGTTAACACTTGTCTGCGTACCGGGTGAAATATTCACTTAGATAGCAGTTGTGTTAAATACGGGCGTTTTGTTTAACCCGTTTACGACTACGACTTCGCAGTCAAATTGCAATTCTAATGCAACTTTTTGTGCTTGGCTAGTGCTATCGAATGTCAGGAAAACGCAAGCACCAGTGCCTGTCATTCGAGGTTTACCGTATTGAGAGAGCGTTTCAAAAACAGCGTCTATCTGAGGGTAAAGTTTTCTTGTTAAAGGCTCGAAATCATTCTTAAATGTTTCGTCCTCCTCAAGAACGGCCGCTATTCTCTTTTTTTTGGTGTCGCGTGTCAACTGTGGATGTGAAAAAAGTTTTTGTGTGCTGACATGGCAATGAGGGGTTACTAATAAATAAGTGTATGAGGGAAGCTCGACAGGGGTAAGTTTTTCGCCAATGCCTTCAGCAAAAGCGTTAGTGCCAAGCACAAAAACAGGCACATCTGCACCAAGCGTTTTGCCAATGTGAATCAATGTGTCTTGATCAAGTTGGCAATCCCATAGATTGTTTAAAGCAAGGAGGGTGGTTGCGGCATTGGACGAGCCGCCGCCAAGACCTCCGCCTTGTGGGATGCGTTTTTCAATGTGAATATCGACACCGAGATGAGGCTTGTTTGCAGCGATTTGAAGCTTTTTTGCTGCTTTAACAATTAGGTTTTCCTCGTTTGGAACATCCGGCATGCCGGTTAAATGTATATTACCCGAGTGATTAAGATTGAATGCCAAGGAATCACACAGATCAATTAATTGAAAAAGTGTTTGCAACTCGTGGTATCCATCGTCTCTTTTTCCGCAAATATGTAAAAACAGGTTAAGCTTTGCCGGAGATAAGCACTCAAGGGCTGTATTCATAACTTTTAACAATCAAGAGGACACTAAAATCAGGGTGCGTTAATGTAACACGGCTAGGTAGGCGAGTAGAGCCAAAAAATTGATACTGGCTTAACTTGACCTTGAATTGCTCAAAATCAAAGGTCGATAAATCGCTCTGGTCATAATGGATGTTTGCCTCGCCACCCGCTAACCTTCCGAGCAGCCAGGTATGTAAATGTCTGGTTGGTAAAGACCAGCCTAGTGCATCTAGCATTAACGCATCTAAATTATGCGCTGATCGTTCTGTGCCGTCAGCGGCCTCAAGTTTTGCCCCTTTTTTATCGCTGTAAAGAGAAAAAAGCGGTTGACTGAAGCTATTGTAGGCATTCACTTTTGTGGCGCTATCTTTGGTTTGCCATTGAATAATGGCATTCTGCCGTTTGTTATCTAGCGTTTTAACCTGAATTTTGGCGTTCATTGACCAGTCAGGTTCAGCAATTTTTGGGGTTTTGTTTAAAGTGGCGCAGCTGGCCAGTAACAGGCAATAAAGCATGGCAAGCCCGGTTGCTAAAAGGCTTTTTATTCTGAGGTGCTCAGGGTGAGGGGTTGGTTGGCCTGAATGTTTAAGGTTTTTCAAGGTAAGATAAATTGAGTCGATGGAGTGTTTGTGTAAGTTCTTGGTCATTTGGCTTTTGTTCGTGAGCTTTGATC
>CAKMZU010000032.1:10910-12062 GCA_929200485.1 uncultured Gammaproteobacteria bacterium
ATCAACACTTCTTTGGCTTTTTCTTTATCACCCAGCGACCAGAGAATTTCTCCGAGGTGCGCGGCTGATTTTGCACTTGGGCTTTGGCTTTGTGCCTTTGACACCCAAAAAGCCGCATCCTTGGCTCGACCCATACGATATAGAAGCCAGCCGTAAGAGTCCATTAAAATTGGGTTTTCAGGTGCAAATGCCAAGGTATTTTGTAATTTCTCTCGTATTTCTCCATCTTTCTTGCTTTGTTTGGCTAAGAATTCACCGAGCCTCTCAAGCAAAGAGGTTTTAAATTGGGTTTTTGACAGGGTTGAATGAATATAGGTTTTAAAATCCTCGGGAGGCATAAAGGTTGACGCTATTAAGGTACTTCGAAGTAGGAGTAAAGGCTCATTAGGCTCTGTTTGCAGCCATTGTCTAAGCTGTTTGAATGCTTTTGTCGGTTGATTGTACTTTTCGAGTAAATCGATCCACAGCATTTGATAAACGATGAGCTCGGTTGCGTTTTGTTCTTTCTTTTCTTTCAGCAGGCGTTTCAGTATTTTTTTTGCTTCTTTTGTCTGGCCCAGTTTGATAAGCAATTTAATGATCTTGGCTTTGACTTGATCGGTTTGTTCATCTGCATCGATATTCCCAAGATAGCTCAACGCTTTTTTATCTTGAGATTGCTCTTGTGCAATGCTGGCCATCTGAAAAAATGCGTCATTTTTATATTGAGTTTCACTCAATTTTTCAAACCAAAAGAATGATTCTTTACTTTGCCCCAGTTGTTTGTGGGTGTTGGCAATTGCCAGGATAATTTGGGCGTTGTGTGGTGAGCGAAAATGTAAAAATTCGTAATGCATTAGTGCATTTTGGGGGTCCTGATTCTGCAGTAGTCGAGCGAGTCGAAACCTTATGTGTTGTTGTCTGGGATGAAACAAAATACCTTGTTGCAGTGTCTCTATCGCTTTTTCTTCCATATCAATACTTTGATAAATACTGCTGATGACTGAAAATGTCGTCGGGTTGTGCTGTCCAAGTTGTAGTGCTCGGGTAACTAGCGCTGGAATTTTTTGCGGGTTTTTTGTTTTAGTTAGCAATAGGCTCAAAGCTAAAAGTGCATCAAAATTTTCATATTGATCATCTTTTACCTTGTGGCATTCCTACAACGCTGGAGTC
>CAKMZU010000032.1:12072-12517 GCA_929200485.1 uncultured Gammaproteobacteria bacterium
TTGATCATCTTCTGCAAAGTGTAAGTGTTTGATGGATTCCTGCCGCTCTTTATCTGAAGTTTTTGATGACAGGCTAACTAACCAGGTGTAATCGGTGTTGGATTCGTTAAGTTCTGCTTCTCGCATAAGTTTAATGCTGTTTGATAGTTTGCCGTTATAGGCGTTGGCAATGGCATGAAAAAAAAGCGCTCGGCGGTTATCGGGAGTGAGCGATATCCATTTTGTTGTCGCCTCAAGTAGTGCTATTTTATTTTGCTTTGACAGTGCAAGGTGAGCGGACTCCTCAAGCAATGCCAGATGACTGTGCTTTTTGGCCTCGGCAAGAAATAGTTTCAACGCCTGATCGTGATCTTTTTGGTAAATAGCAAAATGTGCCTGTAATAAGTTTTGCAAGCTCTCTTTTGAATAGACGAGCCGATTTTCTGCGGCTTTTTCGGCTTGTGAT
>CAKMZU010000032.1:12527-14184 GCA_929200485.1 uncultured Gammaproteobacteria bacterium
TGATAGCCCAAAGCTGGTTAGGGTAAAAGCGATAAGTAAACGAATAAAAAGCAAAAAATTCTCTCAATTAAATTTTGTTAACTTGTTATAAGTTTAGCGGTATATTGTTTATTTTTTAGACAAAAATATAATATGCAAAAATAACTTTTAGTTTAAACCGAGTGCCTGTACTTCGCTAATCTTGCGTTTCTTGGTAGAATCTCTGCATTTTCCTTTAGCACAATAATTGATAATGGCTTTAGTCTCCTTTGGCATGAATCACAGTACGGCGTCAGTCGAGCTTCGCGAGAAAGTCGCTTTTTCGCCTGAAGAACTGTCTGGTGGGTTGAAAAGCCTGTGCCGATTAGAGACTGTGAATGCAGCTGTTATCTTATCAACCTGTAATCGTACGGAAATATTTGCAGATATTGAGTTGCCGGCTGACCCTGAAGCTCAGGGCAAAGCTGAGTTAAACCGCTGGCTTTGCGGTTATAAAAAGGTCGATATGACCACTCTTGATAAAGGTAGCTATTGCTTTTATGGTGTTGAGGCGGTTCGGCAGATGATGAAGGTGGCCAGCGGTATTGATTCAATGGTCGTTGGTGAACCACAAATTTTAGGGCAGATGAAATCCGCCTATCAGCAATCATTAAAAGCAGGTTGCGTGAATGCTGACCTTGGCTTGGGTATTCAGCATAGTTTGATTTACGCTAAAAAAATTCGCTCGAAAACCGGTATAGGGGTTAACCCTGTTTCGGTCGCTTATGCTGCAATTAATCTGGCTCAGCATATTTTCAGTGATCTCTCTGAGACCAAAGTCTTATTGGTTGGGGCTGGAGAGACGATTGATCTCGTGGCAAGGCACTTGGTGCAAAAAAATGTTGGTGGCTTATTTGTTGCCAGTCGCAGCCTTGATCGGGCTGCCAATCTTGCCAATAAATATCAAGGCACACCATTGGTGTTGGGTGATCTAGGTGAATATTTGCCAAAGGCAGATATCGTTGTGTCGTCAACGGCAAGTCAACTCCCTTTGTTAGGTAAGGGGTTGGTTGAACGTGTGATGGCAAAGCGCAAGCATCGACCGATGTTTATGGTTGATATTGCTGTGCCAAGGGATATTGAACCTGAAGTAGGTGATTTGCCGGATGTCTATCTCTACACGGTCGATGATTTGAGTGATGTGGTTGAGGAAAATCGAAAAAACCGGCTCAAGGAAGTGGAAAAGGCGCAGGTCATTATTGCAGAAGGCCTTGATCATTATCAGGCTGAAGTGCGAAAGGTTCGAGTGATTCCTGCCATTAAATCTTTCCGATATCGAAGTGAAGCCATTCGAGATGAAACCTTGGAAAAAGCGATGATGGCACTGTCTAATGGTGAAGCGCCTGAGTCAGTGTTGCATGGTATGGCATGGTTGCTAACCAATCGACTGATTCACAAACCGTCACACAATATTAAAGTCGCTGCAGAAAAAGGTGACCGTGCAGCAATTGAAAGCTTTACGGCACTTTATGAGCTCGATCAGGTCGATACCACTGAATTTGATTAAGCTTACGTTTAAGAGCAAATTTCTCAGAACAAATTTTTAAGAGCAAACGCTGTTTATGAAAGCCTCCTTACTTCAAAAAATGGAAATTCTGGCTGAGCGCTATGATGAGATTGGGCACCTTTTAGGTGATCC
>CAKMZU010000032.1:14194-16980 GCA_929200485.1 uncultured Gammaproteobacteria bacterium
GGCCATGACAGCCGACTTGATGCAGTTGTTAATCCCTAAAGATCCGAATGATTCGCATAATGTCTTCTTGGAAGTTCGTGCGGGAACCGGTGGTGATGAAGCAGCCATTTTCTCAGGGGATTTATTTCGAATGTATTCCCGATTTGCCGATAACATGGGCTGGAAAATTGAAGTGGTCAGTCAGCGTGAGGGTGAACATGGTGGCTTTAAAGAAATTATTACGCGCATAGCAGGGGCAGATGTTTATGCGCATCTGAAATTTGAATCCGGTGCGCATCGAGTGCAACGCGTCCCGGAAACCGAATCACAAGGTCGTGTGCATACCTCAGCCTGTACGGTTGCCGTCATGGCTGAACCGGATGAAGTGGATGAAATCGATATTAATAAAGCCGATTTGAGAATTGATACGTTCAGGGCTTCAGGTGCGGGCGGTCAGCATGTTAATAAAACGGATTCGGCCATTCGAATTACCCACATTCCGACAGGTGTGGTAGTGGAATGTCAGGACGAACGCTCCCAGCACAAAAATAAAGCGCGGGCGTTATCCTTATTACAGGCACGTTTAACTCAAAGTGCGCAAGATGAAGCGGCACAGTCTCAAGCGGATGAAAGACGCAACCTGGTCGGATCAGGCGATCGTTCGGAGCGTATCCGAACGTATAATTACCCGCAAGGGCGGGTGACAGATCATCGCATCAATTTAACGCTTTATAAATTAGACGAGGTAATGCAGGGTGATTTAGGCGCTGTGGTTAATCCGTTACGTCAAGAATATCAAGCGGATCAATTGGCGGCGCTTTCTGATGATGGGTAGTTATTTTTTGAATATAGCAGTTAAGTATGGGTTAAGTGTCATAGGTAGATGGAAGATATTTCGCAATAAAACATAGGTCATTAGTTTTCTAATCAACAATTTTAGATGCAGAGGCAGGTGTTCCCTTGGATGTCGGAGAAGCGTTAGAAGAAGCAGTATTTTCATTAATTCGAAGTGGTCACTCGAATACACCGCAAATGGATGCTGAATTATTATTGGCGCACGCTAAAAATAGTTCGGTGACTCACTTGTTAACGTGGCCAAGCGAGAAATTAACCCTTGATGAAGAGGCGGCATTTCGTAATTATTTAAAACGTCGGGAAAAAAAAGAACCGATCGCGTTAATTTTAGGGCATCAGGATTTTTGGTCGATGACGCTGAAGGTCAATGAGCATACGTTGGTACCCAGACCAGATACTGAATGCCTGGTTGAATGGATAATACATCAACCGCTTGAGACGGCTGTCGTTTGTGATGCAGGTACGGGGACTGGTGCCATTGCGCTGGCTATTGCGGGTGAAAAGCCAAATTGGCAAGTCTTTGCTATGGAGAAAAGCACTCAGGCATTGGCTGTTGCTTGTGAAAATCAACAATTATTAGAGCTCCCAGTAGCGTTCTTCCAAGGAGACTGGCTAAGTGCTGTGGCAGAGGATTCCTTCGATATTCTCGTGAGCAACCCACCTTATATCCCTGCTAATGATAAGCATTTGGCAGATTTAACTTATGAGCCTCGTTCAGCATTAGTGGCTAAAAAACAAGGGCTTTCAGATATAGAAATTATTGTTGGGCAGGCGAAAAATTGTTTAAAAGCGCACGGCTATTTAGTAGTTGAGCATGGTTTTGATCAAGGTTATTGTGTGCAGGAAATTTTTAAAGAAGCTGGATTTTCTGGAATAGAAACGCATCAGGATTATGGAAAAAACGATCGATTTACTGTCGGGGTTAACGCTTGCGGTGATGCAGGGCTTCATGCATGAATGATGAGGAACTTAACCGCTACAGTCGTCAAATTCTTCTCAATGGGTTTGATATTGAAGGCCAGGAAAAGCTTAGACAATCCAAAGTATTGATTGTCGGTGCGGGAGGCCTCGGATGCCCGGCTGCGATGTATCTTGGGGCAGCAGGTGTTGGGCAACTAACGCTTGTGGATGATGATGTGGTTGAATTATCCAATCTACAGCGGCAAATTGCTCATGCCGCTCAAGATTTAGGTGTCAATAAAGTTGATTCATTAAAATCTACCCTTGAATCATTAAACCCTCATGTAGAGATTCAAGCTTACCCTGAACGATTAGATCAAGCGCTTGCAGAAAAACTCCTACCTGATGTGGATTTAGTTCTGGATTGTTCTGATAATTTTGCTACGCGCTTTTTACTTGATGGTGCTTGTCAACAAAGTAAAACACCCGCAGTGATAGGCGCTGCGCAAGCGATGGAGGGGCAGGTATTTGTCTTCGATCACCAATCATCGACAGCAAACTATTCAAACATTTTTAATGCTGAAGAAGTTCATGAAAATCAAAATTGTGCGACTTCTGGTGTGTTAGCGCCCGTGGTAGGCATTGTTGGAAGCTTTCAGGCATTACTGGCAATAAAACTACTGGCAGGGTTTGGTGAATCTGACGTAGGTAAACTCTTTACATACGATTTTTTTGCCAGCCGATGGCTGGCATTGAATTTATCTTAAATAAACATGTCTAGCTTCAAATCCCATGCGCTTGTGCGGGTGTCTGATTCTTTTTTGTTTAGCCTGATCATGGTCTGAATCCGACACACTTAACATAGGGTTCGCCTGCAGTATTCGAGTTGTTGGCTTGTTGTCCATACTGCGCCTGCGATTCGTCATAAGTTGGAGGGAGTTCGTTAACACGGGGTGCGTTAGAATGACTAGGGACTGCTGAAGGAGGGACGTTTAGGTTATGTTCAGATGGCTGGCCTGTAGGCTGATTAATAGGTCTTCGAAGTAGTTTTT
>CAKMZU010000032.1:16990-17419 GCA_929200485.1 uncultured Gammaproteobacteria bacterium
TTTTTCTTTTAGATCTATTCTTTTAATGCAAGCTAGCATGTTAGCTAAAAAATATTCTCCAAGGTAATTTTTTTCTTTAAAGTGCTTAAATAATTCCATTCCGTCATTATTTATTTCCTCTTTTTTTTGTTTTGGAATTAAAGCGGTATACACAAATAAAATCTGTTTGATATCGTCCTTACCTAAATCTTGGGCAATTGTGCGTAAAAAATTCATATCCAATGAGTTTGTTGGGTCAGTGGGGTAGCCGGTTCTTCTAGGGTCCAGGTCTAATTTTTCGTTTTCACTTTGGGGTTTATTTATTTGATTGGTTAAATCCATTCTATTTATATATTGTAGTAACTCTTTTAATCTTGGAATAGTTAATTTTTCCTTTTCTAAAAGATATAAAATTAATTCTTTTGGGTCATTATTAATTTTATCTTTATC
>CAKMZU010000033.1:0-1775 GCA_929200485.1 uncultured Gammaproteobacteria bacterium
CACTAATTCAACCGGCGATATCTTTGGTGGCTGGCTCATGTCACAAATGGACATTGCCGGCGCAATCGCAGCAAGCCAAATCGCCAAAGGGCGAGTAGCGACTGTTGCCATCGAAAGCATGAGCTTTATGATCCCGGTGAAGGTTGGCAGCATTGTCAGCTGTTATACCACGACTAAAGCGATTGGAAACAGCTCGATGCAAATTAATATTGAAGTCTGGATGCAATTTCCCGCTGAAACAGAACAACAAAAAGTAACTGAGGGTGTTTTCGTTTTTGTTGCTCTTGACGACCGAGGAAAAACTCGCTCTATTCCCAAATAAATTTCTCAAACAAAAAAACCAGCGATATTTTGCTGGTTTTTTCAAACAATGGATGTGACTTGTTCGCTGCCATCAACCCTTATTCATCGTCTTCCATCGGCATGCCCATTTGGAATTGTTTCTTGTAGTTCATGTACCAAACAAAGAAAACTGTTGTTCCTATTACAGCTAAAGGAATACCAACATAAGTGATCAATTTTTGTTTGGATAAGGCTTCCGTTTCCAGCTCTCTCATCTTTTGGGTATAAATGGCGGTATCAAGTACATTTCTTACTTCACCTACCAAGTGGCTCCCATGTTGCTTCACATGCTCTATATTGTTCGCATCGGCATTTGCCAACAAGTGGGTTAATTCCGCCATATTATCTGATGCGCCCTTCACTTCATACTTATTGAGGTTGTGGGGGTAGAACATTTCTGCATTGGATACAGAAACATCTGGTACTTTAGCGGCAACAAGCGTATTTAACGAAATTAACGATAAAAAAAGTGCAGTTGCAATAAATTGAAAAACCTTAGTCATACATCATCTCCAAAAAAATAGGGCTAATAATTTTTAATTAAAAACCTAAGGGTTTGTAAAAATAAAAATAATATGAGTATGTAAAGACCGCCATGCGCTTAATAAGTTCTTCATCATTGCACCATATTCACAATTATTTTTAAAAAAATTATTTTTCCGATCGATTTTCTACCCAACGACAAACCGTTAACAGAGTATATGGCGCCCCCTATTTATCTTTTAAAACAAGGATTAAATGATATTTATATTAACACCTTTTAACCGTTAACAAGCTAGAATCGAAGGGAGATTAGAAATAATTTCTTCTTGTGCTTTTGAAGCCACAAGAAGCGAATAAAAAGACAAAAAAGGAAGAACAAATCATGAATATTTATTTTTTATGAAGTCTTTGACGCATTTCCATGTAGGCCTGCTCAGAGACTTTATGATAATTTTCTGACTGTTCTGCAAATTTCTCATAAGATTCATAAATCCGCTTCGCCAAAGGGTCTTCTTTTGCCAGCTGATCAATGACCTTTTTACTTTCAAGATAAAATTGCTGTAATACCTCTTCAGGTAATACTTTTAGCTGAACATGGTGCTTCTCTATCAAATCCGATAAAGCCTGATTATTTCTAGCAGTATATTCGCTTAGCATGAGTTGATTGGCTGCAATGGCGGCATTTGTCACAATAGACTGTAAATCATCAGGCAACCGTTCATACGCATCTTTATTAACCACGAGTTCAAGCGTTGAACCGGGTTCATGCCAACCAGGATAATAGTAATACTTGGCGACCTCATAAAATCCCATCGCAAGGTCATTATAAGGGCCCACCCATTCAGTTGCATCGATAACGCCCGTTTTAAGTGCTGTATATAATTCACCACCGGCAATATTAACCGCCGTCCCCCCTGCTCTCGTAAAGATTTCACCGGCAAGGCCTGGAA
>CAKMZU010000033.1:1785-12997 GCA_929200485.1 uncultured Gammaproteobacteria bacterium
ATTTCTTTATTAAACCAACCTGCCATCTGCACACCTGTATTGCCAGCAGCCAGAGGATAAAGATTAAAAGGCGCATAAGCTTCTCGCCACAGGTCTAGACCACCACCATAATACAACCAGCCATTCATTTCTTGTGCTGTCATCCCAAAAGGTATGGTGGTAAAAAACGGGCTGGATTTGAGCTTTCCTTTCCAATAATACGCACCAGAATGACCTGCTTCTGCCGCCCCTTTAGACACCGCATCAAAAACTCCCAGTGCTGGAACCAACTCGCCTGCTGCAAATACTTTGATATGTAAGCGGCCACCACTCATCGTATTGACTTGTTCAGCGAAGTATTCCGGTGCTGTGCCAAGCCCCGGGAAACCTTTTGGCCATGAGGTGACCATTTTCCATTCGATTACTTCAGTAGGAAAAGCCGATGGATCTTTTGCTGACATGCTAGAGCTTGAAGTCACAGCCCTTGGATTCATAGCGATCAAAGCCACCAGTGCAACAACAACGGCAACCAATGACAGAATAATTAAATTTTGAACGTTGATTGTTTTCATTATTTTCTCGTTTCTTATCCGTTCAAGCGAAAGACATTAGATGACTTCAAGCTTTGCATATTCCAGAACCAGCCACTTACTTCCTTCACTGGCAAAGTTGACCTGAACGCGAGCACTTTTACCTGCACCTTCGTTTTGCAGAACCACTCCTTCACCAAACTTTTGATGAAAAACACGCTGTCCTAGCGAATAGGCACTTTCCCGTCCTGTGACTTGTTGAGAAGCGCGCACAGAAACCGGCGTCTGTACCGTTTGCAGGCGCATTTCAAATAATAAATTGCTTGGAATTTCTTTAATAAAGCGTGAAGGACTATTAATGGTTTCCTGACCATATAAGCGGCGGCTTTCAGCATAGGATAGGAACAGGGTCTGCATGGCTCTTGTAATGCCAACATAACACAGTCGTCGCTCCTCTTCTAAGCGGTCTGGATCATGCGCACTCATCTTATGTGGGAAAAGCCCTTCTTCCAGCCCTACAAGAAACACACAGGGGAACTCCAGGCCTTTAGCACTATGCAAGGTCATCAATTGTACGGCATCATCATAATCATCTGCCTGGGCATCTCCGGCATCTAGCGCAGCAGCATCGAGGAATTGCTGCAGTGGCGAGAGTTCCAGTTCATCATCCACTGGAAACTCTGTCGCAGCAGTGACTAACTCTTCAAGGTTCTCCAATCGCGCTTGAGCCTTTTCCCCTTTTTCTTTTTGAAAAAATTCAATCAAACCACTTTTCTTTATGACCGAATCAAACAACTCGTGTAATTCCAGATCATCAAGCGTTTCTGCCAAGGTTTTAATCAAGCTTAAAAACCCCTGCAAACAGGTTGTCGCTCTTGGCGGCAAGGCATTAGCAGAAATCAAACGGGTTGCCGCTGACCACAAGCTCTCGCCTTCATCCCGAGCCGTTTGTCTTAAAAGATCCACCGTTTTATTGCCAATACCCCGGGTTGGCGTATTCACGACTCGCTCGAATGAAGAGTCATCATCAGGATTTAATAATAATCGC
Organism: uncultured Gammaproteobacteria bacterium; assembly: GCA_929200485.1. Classification (GTDB taxonomy): domain Bacteria; phylum Pseudomonadota; class Gammaproteobacteria; order Pseudomonadales; family DT-91; genus CAKMZU01. The sequence goes on from CAKMZU010000033.1 coordinate 3,343, forward strand.
AGATACGCCAAGGCATGTTTGATTTCCAGTCGCTCATAGAAACGTTGCCCGCCATAAATGCGGTAAGGCATACCCGATCGAATGAACGCTTCTTCTAAAATCCGTGATTGCGCATTAGAACGATATAAAACGGCAATATCAGCTCTTTTAAGCTGTTTCTCGCGAAGTTGCTCTTCTATGGTATCAATAACAAAACGCGCTTCATCCTGCTCATTAAAGGCGGCATAGAGCACGATCGGCTCACCCTCTTCACCTTCTGTCCAGAGTGATTTACCCAATCGTGAAAAATTCTTCTCGATAACACTGTTGGCAGCCTGCAAAATCGTTGAAGTTGATCGATAGTTCTGTTCTAACTTAACCGTTTGCAGACCTTTGAAATCCTGATTCAGGGATTGTATATTTTCAATCTTGGCTCCCCGCCAGCCATAAATAGATTGATCGTCATCACCAACAGCCATGAGTTTTGCGCCATTACCGGCGAGCAGACGTATCCATGCATATTGAATGCTATTAGTATCTTGAAACTCATCCACCAGAATATGGCGAAAACGATTTTGATAATGTGCCAAAAGGTCGGGCTGTTTTAGCCAAATTTCATGCGAGCGTAACAGGAGCTCTGCAAAATCTACCAAACCATTTTGCTGACAAAGATTTTCGTAGGCTTTATAGACATCCAGCATAACTTCTTCATAAGGATCGCCGAAAGTTTCTATATTAGAGGTTCTTAAGCCATTATCTTTTTTGCTGTTAATATAACCTTGCGCTTGCCGAGGTGGCCACTGACTGTCATCAAGGGATTTATCCTTCATGATGCGTTTAATTAAACGCAACTGGTCATCGCTGTCTAAAATTTGAAAATGCTGCGGAAGCCCTGCCTCCAACCAATGCATCTTTAACAAGCGATGGGCCAGCCCATGAAAAGTACCAATCCACAAGCTTTGCGTTGGCATGTTTAACATATGCTCAACACGCGATCGCATCTCTTTGGCGGCTTTATTGGTAAAGGTCACGGCAAGAATACTGTGAGGTGATATGTTTTCAACCTGCATCAACCAGGCAATACGGTGCACCAGAACGCGTGTTTTACCTGATCCAGCTCCAGCTAATACCAAAGTATGGTTATCAGAAGCGGTAACCGCTTCACGTTGCGCATCATTTAAGTGATCGAGTATTTCAGAAACATCCATCAAACTACCTATTATCAGGAAAACCTATTTCAGGAAAAAAAGTAAACTGACAACAACTATTGCACTGCTAAAGCACACCGCCACCCAGCGATGACTTTGGTTTTGCTGTTCAAGCAACCGGTTTAATGCAATTTCGTTGTCTTTATTTTTAAGAAGATTGGCATAGACCAAATCGGGTAATTCAGGCAAGTGCTCCAGCCAATCCGGTAAATGATACTCTGCCTGCCTAAGCATATTTTTTGGCGAATAGCGCTCTTTAATCCAACGTTCAAGAAAAGGCAGTGCGGTATCCCATAAATCCAAATCTGGATAAAGTTGTTTGCCTAGACCCTCAACATGCAATAAGGTTTTTTGCAGCAGCATCAATTCAGGTTGAACCGTCATATCAAAACGTCTTGCCGTGTGGAAAAGATAGAGCAAAAGTTCGGCGAAAGAAATTTCAGCCAACGGTTTTTCAAATATAGGCTCACAGACAGAACGAATGGCTGCTTCAAAATCCGACAGACGGATATGCTTGTTAACCCAGCCTGTTTCAACATGGATTTTTGCCACCTGCCGATAATCACGTTTAAAGATTGCTAACAAACATCTGGCCACATAATACTGATCGGCTTGGTCAAGACTGCCAACAATTGCACAATCAATGGCCATATAAAGCGGAGGATCAATCGGGGTTTTAGCAACAAAAATATTGCCCGGGTGCATATCCGCATGAAAAAAACTGTGTTCAAATACCTGCCTGAAAAATATCTCGACGCCTCTTTCAGCCAATTGTTTCCGGCTAATCCCCATCGCATCAATGGTTGCGATATCGGATACCGGTATCCCATCAATCCGCTCACTCACCAAGACGTTTTCCCGGCAATACGGCCAATAGACGTCAGGAATGGTTAATAAATCCGATGAATCAAAATTGCGTTTTAATTGTGATGCATTAGCCGCCTCCCGTTTCAGATCCAGTTCGTTGATGAGTGTGTACTCGTACTCATCAACCACCTCAACTGGACGTAGCCGTTTGCCATCAGGGTGAAAAACTTGAATTAACTTGGCAGCCATTCGAATGAGTTTTAGATCTTCATTGATCACTTTGGTGATATCCGGACGCACCACTTTCACCACAACAGGTGTTAAATCAAAGAGTGTCGCAGCATGAACTTGTGCGATAGAAGCTGAAGCCATGGGTGTTTTTTCAAAGCTATGAAACAATCGATCAACGGAATCGCCCAAGGATTGCTCAATAATTTCTCGAGCAAGATCACTGTCAAAGGGTGCAACCTGATCCTGTAATTGCGCCAGAGCTGTTGCCGTTTCCTCACTTAATAAATCTTGCCTTGTTGAAAGTAGCTGGCCTAGCTTAACAAACACAGGGCCCAGAGCCTCTAACGCCTTAGCTAGTGATTCACCTTCCGATAAGTTGGGTTTTTTAACTAATCGAAATGTGTAAAAAAAATACCGTAGATACCAAGGCATTAATGCAAGAGGCAAACAGCAATCCAGGCGATATTTCATCGCCACACGCCAAATAGTAAATAAACGGCTGATCATGGTGTCAGTTCCAGCTTTAACATCTCAGCTATACCCATCAGCCCTTTACCTTCACTTGCAACCGCTTGGTTTTCGCTTCCAGTCGATCTAAACGTAAATTTAATGCCTGAATATCATCCACATACTGATTAAAATCACTCTCCGTTGGCATTAATGCGATTTCTTCAGTCACAAACTCTTTGAGTTGGCGCACTACTTGAGGATGGATGGTTTTTGCCCAGTGGCTGGTTTTTCGAGAGAACTTACCAATCAAATGCGCGGGAATATCACCAATAAACTTGGATAAATGAAACTCCCAGTCAATGCCGATCTGCGCCAAAATAGATTGCAGCTTGATTAGTAGCTGGCTATCGCCTTGAACTTTTAAATCCAGATTAATCAAAGCGGCTGCTTTATCATCGGCCGACAACAATTGAATAAACGACGACAAATCACCACTTAAATGGGTCGTTGGCTGTAAATCCGTCGTCATCGACCAATGTTCAAAGGTATTTAACCCTATGGCTTCCTGACTAACACTAATAACAAAGTCCATCGGGGGGTTGGTGATACTTAGATGAATACTTTGGCCGTCAAAGTCTCTTAACCGACTCTGTGCCCTTTTATCGAGCTTCAATGTTTGATTAATCAAGCCTTGAAGTGCCTTGAGTTGCTCGTCCACTGCTTACTACTCTTTAAGCTTTGTACGCTTTATGCAAGGCGACAATCCCGCCCGTCATGTTGTAATAATCCACTCTTGCAAACCCAGCACCAAGAATCATTTGCTTTAAGGTCTCTTGATCCGGATGCATACGAATAGATTCGGCCAGATAACGATAACTGTCCTCATCATCGGCCACAAGCTTGCCTATTTTTGGCAAAAGGTTAAATGAATACGCATCATAGACTTTAGAAAGCAGAGGGTTTTTCGGCTTTGAGAATTCAAGGACAAGCAGTTTACCACCCGGCTTTAGAATTCTCAGCATGGATTTCAACGCATTTTCTTTTTCAGTGACATTACGAAGGCCAAAAGCAATGGTAATGCAATCAAAATAATTGTCTTCGAAGGGCAAAAACTCTGCATCAGCTTGTACAAAAGCCGTGTTTTTAGCAAGGCCTTTATCCATCAGGCGATCTCGTCCGATGCACAGCATGGATTCATTGATATCCGATAAGACCACCTGCCCCTTCTCACCGACAATTTTTGAGAACTTCGCGGCTAAATCTCCTGTACCTCCAGCAATATCGAGTACTTTGTGCCCAGGTCGCACACAACTCGCTTCAATGGTTAATTGCTTCCATAGTCGATGTACACCAGCCGACATCAAGTCATTCATGACATCATATTTACCAGCAACCGAATGAAATACGCCAGCGACACGCCCCGCTTTATCGCCTTTATTTACTGATTCATAACCGAAGTGGGTTTTTCCATCAGTGCTATTGTCTCTGTCAGACATGGAAGAAGATCTCTAGACAAATAAGGACATTCTACCGCTTATCCCTTGTTAAGTCTCTACTCTCTTTCTGTAATGAAAACCCGCCTCAGAAGTAAATGCCATGAGTTTTAAGACTCTTTTGTCAAACGCGGGTTAGTTAACGTTAATAAAGATCGAATGAGAGAATCCAAAGCTTACTCTCGACACCATTAATGCAAACCCTTAATGATCCAAAAGCTGTAGCTGTCTAATTGAACCAACCTGCCAAATCGCAGTCAAAAGTAACTGAACCCCTATAACTTCTACTAACATTCCTTTCACTTGATCGTTCTGTGAGGTGAATCGTTTGCATACACCCGAGACACATAAGATTGGAGTTATTGCTGCCTCTGCGATTGTCGCTGGCAATATGATGGGGTCTGGCATCATTCTACTGCCAGCGAGCTTTGCCAGCCTCGGCTCCATAACATTAGTATCATGGATTCTTGCATCCATCGGGGCATTATCGCTTGCTTATATCTATGCAACATTAGGAAAACGTGACCCTCAAGCCGGCGGACCCGTTGCATATGCGGCTGAAGTTGCACCCGTTTTTGGGTATCAGGCCGGTCTTCTTTATTTTCATGCAGGATGGGTAGGCAATCTCGCCATGGCATTATCTGGTATCGCTTACCTTTCCGTGTTCTTCCCTTCACTGATCAAGCCTTTACCCGCATCCATCGGGGCAGTCATTGCCATATGGGTACTTACCGCCCTAAATTTACTTGGTGCACGCTGGATAGGGCGCCTCGTAACCACAAGTGTAAGCCTGCTGCTAATACCTATCTTGCTGGTTAGCATTTTCGGCTGGTTTGTTTTCGAACCGGCGATTTTTTTAGCCAACTGGAATGTGACACATCAATCAGATAGCTTGATCACGATACAGGGTATTGTTCTGAGTATATGGGCTTTCATTGGTATTGAATCTGCATCTGTAAATGCTGGACTCGTCCGCAACCCCAATAGAACGATCCCTTTGGCAACCATGCTGGGAACGGCAATAACAGCACTGGTCTACACACTTTCCACAACTGCCATATCAGGCATGCTTCCTGCTGCCAAGATGTCTTCTACTGGCGCGCCTTTTTCTCTTGCCTTGGAATACATGATAGAGCAATTAGCACCTGCCTCAATTTCAGCACAGACTATTGCTAAAGTATCGATATGGGCTAGAAATTCAGTATCTATCGTTGCTGTTGTAGCTTGCTTTGTATCTCTTGGCGCGTGGATTATGTCTATCGCACAAGCAGCATCACGTTCTGCAAATGATGGTGCCTTGCCAAGCGTTTTCAGTCAGATAAATGATAAGGGCGTACCAGTAAAAGGCATTATTTTACTCGCCGCTCTATGCACAATACTTATGGCATTTATTGGTTTGCTTTCTGCATTTACCGGGAAAAGCACCAAAGACATGTTCAATATAATTGCCTCCGTGACCGTGTTATTCACCATCATCCCTTATTTTTATTCTGCACTGCAGATGATACGCCTTGAACGCATGGAACATGTCTCCTTTAAACATGCCGTCATACCTGTGACATTATCACTTGTCGCCATTGTATGGGCTTTCGTCACGTTAATCGGTGTCAGTCTTGGTATTTTATTCAGTTCACTGGTGGTGATATTTGGTGTACTCGTTTTTTACGTCAGCAAAGACCGCACAGAACTGGAAAAGAGAATGCACGAACTTCGCATTCACAAGATAGACCAACTGAAGAGGGGATCATGAAATACGAAAAAATGTTCAAATATTTGTTAATCGATGCAAATGTTGGTCGCTCTTCTCGGCATGGAGAAATGTTAGACACTCTAATTAGCGCGATAAAAGACAATAATTATGAAATCGATGCCATCAATAATCGCATTGATGCAAAATTTGCCATCCAACAAAATATTGCTTATGGCTGCATTCTTTTAGATATAGATACAGAAGAGACGATAAGCGGGATTGAATTCATAGAATATATTCATAAACGTGGTCTTGAAATCCCTATTTTTATCATTTCCGAAAAAGACAAAACAACTGAGCTCACCAGTGACATATTGTCAGCGATTCGTGGCGTTATCACCCCCCATGAAGACACACCTGTCTTTGTTGCCAATTACCTCAGAAGAGCTTTCCATGAGTATATTGACAAGCTCAAAACACCCTTTTTTGGTGGCATGGTTGATTATGTCGAAGCGGGCAATGAAATGTGGTTAGCTCCCGGTCACAATGGCGGTATGTTTTACCACAGAAGCCCTATCGGCAGGATTTTTTTCGATTATCTTGGCGAGAATTTTTTCAGGGCTGACTTTAACTTTGTCCCTGACCTTGGCGGTATTTTTGACCATTCTGGTGCTTATCTCAAAGCCGAGCAGGATGCGGCTAAAATCTTTAACGCTGAACGCACCTACTTTGTTCTTAATGGCACCTCCACATCAAATAAAATTGTTAATGGCAGTCTAATTACTCCCGGCGATCTGGTTTTATATGACCGTAACAACCATAAGTCCAATCTGCATTCTGCATTGATTCTCAATGGCGGCATTCCTATCTATTTACCCTGCGATAGAAATCCATTCGGAATGGTTGGCCCGATTGATTATAACGCCCTTGACGAAGAATACATTCGATCAGCCATAAGGGACAACCCGCTCGTTAAAGACAAAGATGCCTGGAAAAAAGAGCGTCCACTTCGAGCAGTCATCATTGAAAACTGTACCTATGACGGAACTATCTACAACATAAAAACCATCATGGAAAAAATTGGCCATCTCAGCGACTATCTTTTCTTTGATGAAGCCTGGGGAGGGTTCATGCGTTTTCACCCATTATATAATGGGCGATACGCGATGCAGTTTGATAACCTGTCGCCTTCCGACCCGGGCATTATCGTCACACAGTCAACCCATAAGCAACTTGCCGGGTTATCACAGGCATCACAGATTCATATACGCGATAATCATTTGAAAGGACAAAAACGACGGATCAACCATCGACGTTTTAATGAAGTCTATATGATGCATATGTCAACGTCACCATTCTACCCAATGTTCGCATCTTTGGATGTTGGCGCACAAATGATGAAAGGTAAATCGGGTGAATTTTTATGGGATGAGGCTATTCGACGATCAATCGATTTAAGAAAACAACTGCGCAAGCTGTCCTCGGAATTTAGATCAACAAACACAGATGAAGAGACGGCCTGGTTTTTTGATCCTTTTGTACCTGATGTTGTATCCATTAAAAACTCTCCCTACGCCAAAGATTATGATGGTGCCTGTTGGGAAAATATCCCCAACGATGTCCTTTGCCAAGAACCACAGTGCTGGATGTTTACCGAGGGTTCTAACTGGCATGGGTATAAAAAAGTAACCGGCAATTATGCTATGTCGGATCCAAATAAGTTATTGATTCTTACCCCTGGATTACACCGGGGAACCGGGCAATACATGGATTGGGGAGTACCTGCGCCGGTACTCGGTGCTTTCATGCGAAGCCGTGGCATCGTACCTGAGAAAACTGACTTAAACCTGATTCTCTTTCTTATTACACCCGCACTTGAAAACTGCAAAGAAGGCACGCTCTTAGCCGAACTGGTCGATTTTAAAGAGTCATTTGATAAAAATATGCGCATGGAGAAAGTTCTCCCTGACTTAACCTGCGAGTTTGAAGCTATCTATAAAGGTCGAGGACTTAAAGATATTTGTTATGACATGCATACTTGTTTTAAAAAGCACGATGCTTCTCGTCTACAATGCCAGCAGTTTCAAGCGGCGCACTTTCCAGAACTCGCCATGACACCACAAGATGCATTTAATGAACTGATGAGAAATAATGTGGACTATGTTCCTTTCAGTCAGGCAAAAGGACGTATCGCTGCTTCAACGGTACTTGTTTACCCTCCCGGCATAGGTGTTATCCAGTCTGGTGAGCGATACGACGAGCGGGCACAGCCACAGATGGACTACATCACTATGTTCGAAGAAATCAATACACGCTTTCCCGGATTTGAAAACGAAATTCAAGGCGCTTATGCGCAAGAGCAGGACGATGGGGCGGTTAGGTATTTTACATATGTGGTGAAGGAATAGTCCGACTGAAAGCTCCCAGACAGAGCAGCAATACGCCCAAAAAAATAATACAAAGGGTGTGCTTATAAAATCATGATGCTATAACCGTTGGAAACGAATGCCGAACATATTCAAAATAAACATCCAGATGAGAGCATAAATCCAGACCAGCAAAATCATTTTCCAACTGATCGCTGTAACAAACCAACCATAACGGCATATCAATATAGCCACAATTTGCGTCGAAAATATCGCAAGGCATAACTCCTTTGATGGCCATGGTCGCAACCAAAACCAGGATTTTTGTCGCGATACAAACAACAACAAATGGCCTGCAATCACCATAAGCAAAAACATGATCGTTTGGATTTGATTTAGGCTTTGGTCCGTATAATGTTTAACAACAGCCATCAACAGAAAATTCTCCAGCACCAATACCAAACCCAAAACAGAAGCAATGCGCAGTACGTTTTTAAGATTCCATCTTAAAGGTTCTGGTGAAATCGCCGCGTTATCATAAGCAATGGCCATAATAGGTATATCATCCAGCAGTGCCAGCATGATGATCATAATCGCTGTCAGTGGCGTTATATTCGTGAACAAAATAGATAATGACACAAACAGCATGATATTGATGGTCATGGCAACACGATAATTAACATAGTTCACCATTCGCTGGAAAATCTGCCGAGACTCCTCAATCGCCGTTGTTATAACAGATAAACCACTGGCGGTTAAAATCAAGTCTGCTGCTGCTCTCGCCGCATCGGTTGCGCCAGAGACAGCAATCCCTACGTTGGCCTGTTTTAATGCAGGCGCATCATTAACACCATCCCCTGTCATAGCAACAATGGCATCTATATCTTGAAATGCCTTTACGATACCGTATTTATGCTCAGGAAATACGCGTGCAAAGCCATCGCTTTCGGTGATTTTTTTTTCAATTCCTTCAGGTATTGAATGAATATCAACGGAGGGTTTAAAGATACTATCCGCTGTACGAAGATTAGCGCCAAGCCCAAGATCTTTCGATATTTGTGTCCCTATCGCTAAATCGTCCCCAGTCACCATTTTTACATCAATATGATAGGATTTAATGTCTCCAATAACTTTTTTGGAATCGATTCTCGGTGGATCAAAAAAAGAAATAATCCCTAATAGATCGTAGCCACCTTGATCATTTGTTTTAGCAACACCCAATGTACGCAACCCTTTTTTTGCATACCGATCAACCGCCTTAGTCGCTCTCTGTTTCACTGCCGCATCCATTTGACATAAATCGATAATTACTTTTGGTGCGCCTTTAATTACACTGAATGGTTGCCCACCCTCAACCTGTATCAGTGCTTCTGTTTTTTTATGGACAGGATCAAAGGGTTTAAAATCAATTTGTGTGTATTCATCCAATGT